>NZ_FOZY01000040.1:0-34847 GCF_900116245.1 Methylobacterium sp. yr668
CCCGGAGGACGCCAAGGTCGCGCAGGTCGACCTGAGGGCCGGGAGCCTCGGGCGCCACTGCCGGATCGATCTCGGCCTGATCGGCGACGTCGGGGAGACGATCGCGGCGCTGCTGCCGAAGCTGCAGGCCAAGACCGACCGGGCGCATCTCGACGACAGCCTCGCCCATTACCGCAAGGCCCGCGCCGGGCTCGACGCGCTGGCGGTCGGCAAGCCCGGCGGCAAGATCCACCCGCAATACGTCGCCCGCACCCTCAGCGAGGCGGCCTCCGAGGACGCGGTCTTCACCTTCGACGTCGGCACGCCGACGATCTGGGCGGCGCGCTACCTCGCCATGAACGGCAAGCGCCGGCTGATCGGCTCGCTGAACCACGGCTCCATGGCCAACGCCCTGCCGCAGGCGATCGGCGCGCAGGCGGCCTATCCCGGGCGGCAGATCGTCTCGTTCTCCGGCGACGGCGGCTTCGCCATGCTGATGGGCGACCTGCTGACCCTCAACCAGCACAAGTTGCCGGTGAAGATCGTGGTGCTGAACAACGGCACCCTGGGCTTCGTCGAGATGGAGATGAAGGCCGCGGGCTTCCTCGAGACCGGCGTCGCGCTGGTGAACCCGGACTTCGCCGCCATGGCGCGCGGGGCCGGCATCTTCGCCCGGCGCGTCGAGGACCCGGCCGAGTTGCCCGACGCGATGCGCGCGATGCTCGACCACGACGGCCCGGCGCTGCTCGACGTCGTCTCGGCTCGCCAGGAGCTGTCGATGCCGCCGAAGGTCGGGCTCGAGCAGGTGACGGGCTTCGGGATGTGGCTCGCCAAGGCGGTGATCGACGGGCGCGGCACCGAGATCATCGACCTCGCCAAGACTAACCTTTGGAGATGAGGCGCTTATCACCGTTGCCCACGTCGCGCGATCGGCCGCTGGGATCATACGCAAAAGTTGGGGGCGACCCGAAGCTCGATGCGTCGATAGCTCGAGCACTGTCGAATTCAGCGCCGACCGGCTTCAACTTGGCCTCAAATGAGGCGAAATAAAACTTTCCGATTTTGCCCTATAATCCAGCAAAATAAATCATTTTCGAGATCCGCACAGGAGCAACGGCACTTGATCACGATATCTCATTATGATTGAGTGTAACACGGATATAGATATAACTTGGTCGAAATTATGCATTTTGATCCCTGAACAATTCTGTATCCGAACTGGTATCTTCTCGAGAGTTTGGCGACATCTTCAGGAGCAAGATTCGTATGAAATTTGTTTTCCCGGCCACTCTGGCCCTCGCGCTGCTGGCAGGACCTGTTCTTGCGCAGGGCAATTCGCCCTACAACCGCTCCGGTCCGCAGGCGGGCGGACCACTCGCCGGGCAGGAGCGCGAGATGGGTGCTTCGGGCGGCACGCCTGCGGTTGACCCTCCCCGACCGGCCAAGCCGGCTGCGAGGACGAAGCGACGGAAGCATCTGAAGCATCGGCACGGCGTGTAGGCAGCGTCATCAGCTCCCGCCACGGTAAACCCGATCGCCTAGGCGGGAGCCCACCCATTCCTCGACCCATCATCCGCGATGCTTGAAATCGCCAGATGCCGAGATCAGCCGCTTCCTCGTGCGGAGCAGCGACTTCCATTCCCCGACGTTTCGTTCCGGAGATCCGGCTGAGGAGCGTGGTCCTCGCACGCCCGTCCGCGAAGATCAGGACAGGACACACCACGCAACGCGATTTGGGTGAGCGCATGTCGGTCGAGGGGCGTCCGCTTGAATTCCCACTGGCGGCGGCACACGAACGCTTAGCTTTGCTCTGCCGCGCCCGACATCTCATCCCGATCCAGTGATTGCGCTCACCCCGCAGGCTCGGCAGGCCTCCGCCTCAGGAACCACGCATGCGCGGTCACGATAGGAGGCAGCCGAGATTTCCTACGGCGAGCGCCGACGTCGGACGCCGTTGGCCGAGCAGCCACGGCGCGGTCGCGGGTCCGAGGCAAGGTCCGCCACCGCGTCATCCTAGGCAGCCTACGGCAACGCGCGTCGGGCAAAGCTTGCAGCGTGGATGAAGACACCTTTCATCCACCACGCCGTGTGAGAGCGTCTTCGCCGCGCCGACCCGCTCGCGTCATCCGGATCCGGGGAGCAAACCAATGTCGAGCGGATTGTCGGCTCCGTTGGCTAGCCGATGATGCCCAACCCTGGTTCGGGGAATGGTTGCCCCGTATATCGACGAAGCTTATTAAATCGGCGGGGTATTGGACAGGACAGCGCCACCGCTGTTGTCTCGCCTTCAGTGAGACATATCCTGAAAAACGCATGTCCGCTCGGCGTCAGCGTAGCCGGCCGGGCAGGAGCGGACGTAGGCGCCAGCAGCAAGCTTGAGCGGAGGTGGGCAAGAGGTTGCCCAGGAGGACTCCTGCGAGATTGCGGGATTAGGATGGGCCGCCAGCATGCCGAGGACGAGAAGGCCGCTCCATCGACTGCGCATGGCTTGAAAGCCGGCCAGAGCCGGCAGGAGCGGTTTCGCGATGAGGCACCGCTCGTTTGCCGGATGACCTCGGCTGCGGCAGGCGCGCTCCGAATCGGACATTCGCGATGACCGCCTTGGAAGAATCTCGGCTTTGGCAGGGCGGCACGCGCCCGCGCGTCGGGCGACCGGGCGGTGGGCGGCAAGACCGATCCTTGAATCTGAGACCGCGCCTTGGCCGGACACCTCGGGCATGGTGCGGCGCTCCGCGATATCCTCGACTGGTCTCATTTCGCTGTTCGTCATGGAATGCTCTCCTATTCCCAGGTCCCGCCTCGATCGCGGAAGGCGAAAGCCGCCCCGCGACGGTCAAACGATCCTCGCTTGGGATCCTCGACCACCGACGACGGTCCGATCGCCGTCATCGGCCCCGCGCCGGCAAGGTCTCCCAGGCTCTACGCGTCGCGACCCTGCGTGACGGCAATCCTCGTGCGGGATACGACCCTGGCGACGGCGACATCGAAGGGCTCGATCGGATCCCGTGCGGGAGCTTGGATGGGGCGTCGGCGAAGCTCAGGCCGCTCCAATGTCGGACGGCAGACCGGGCTGGCTTCCGTTCATTGTTCGTAGATGCTCCCAACGTGCCAAGCTCGGGGAAGTTGCCATAAGATTTCGCTTTGGAGAAGGAAACCTTCGTATAGTATGGCGACCGGCCGCGCATTGCTATGTGTTGTCGGTTGCCAGCGTGGCGCCGAGCATTGCCGCTATTCCAGATCTGAAAGCGCGACTGCTTTAGTCGATTGTGTTTTTTATTGTGACCGACGATCGGTCCCGGATCCGCGTCCGGCCCGAACAGGTTGGCTCCGTGGTCTCACCGCATGTAGCCGGCGGAAGCAAGATACGCGACGCCACCACCGTCTTGCCGTGCAGGCAAGGAAAGACAATTGGGCAAGGCGCCCGGGACTGATGCGGGACGGGTGGCGTCAGCGGAATCTGACGGCAAAGTCGTCATGTCGTTGCCGGCCACGACAGTCCAGAATAGTCGCCAAGCAGCATTGCCGAATCCGAACGTCGAACGGCCGACGCATCGATTGCTAGCTCGAAACAGACAAAATAAGATCGCAGATAAATACCGACGAGGCAAGAAATTCTATATCACAGAGATCAACACGCGATGTTCGTGCCGACGCCGAGAGCAGATGCATCATCTCGCAGGGTAGCAGCATTGGCCCAGAATTGGGCTCGCGCTCGAGGCTTGGGTTCGCTTCTGGCAGATTGGAGACGAACATGCGGCCCACGAGTAGCCCTGTCCTGGGTCAGCGAGTCGAGCGGGAGAACCTGGGCCGGGCTTCCCTCATGACAGTGCTCGCCGGCTTCGTCGACGCCGTCGGCTATGCCTCCACGGGTCACCTGTATCTGTCGTTCATGAGCGGCAATAGCACCCAGTTCGGCATGGCGCTCGCCCGCGGCGACGCGCACGTGATAGGCTGGACCGGCGCGGTGATCGCCACGTTCGTGCTGGGAGCGTTCCTGGGATCACTAGGCGTCGCCGTCGAGGCAATGGTCAGGCTTCCGATTGTGCTGGCCGGCGAACTTATGTGCTTCGTCTCGGCGTGGATGCTCCTCGGTCCGTGGACCGCCGAGGCCGCGCTGCTGTTCGTGTCCCTCGCGATGGGCATGCAGAACGCCATCCGCACGTCCGTCGCCGGGGCGGCGATCGGCAGAAGCTTCGTCACGGGCTCATTGTTTGGCGTGGGCAACGCCCTGGCCCGCGCTTGTCTCGGCCGCGCACGCTTGGCCGAGGCCGCGGCCGACGCCGCCTCCTGGTTGGCCTTCATCGTAGGCGTGACCTGTGGCGCGCTCGCCATCGGCGCACTTGGCCTAGCCAATGCCCTCATCGGGGCGGCGTCCGTCGTCGCCGCCCTCACGGCGCTGGCGATGATATGGAGGCGCTAGACCGGCGCATGACCAGCGCGCGCCGAGCGACCGCGAGCGTGCGACGGCGAGGAGCGGCCGTTGTCCCCGTCCGCTATCGCGGCCCACAGCCGATGCAGATCCCGCTTTCGATGCGCTCATCCTCACGCTCCTGGCGCGTGCGCCGATCCGGATTGTCCCGCCACGTCGGGCTCGCATCGCGGCTCGGGGGCTTCGTCACGCCTCCAGCCGTCGTGTTCGGAGCTGTCACCGTAGAGAGCGGGCCGCCGCCGGTGCCGGTAAGGTCCGCCTGCGCCAGGGCCGGCGCGGACAGGCTCAGAAGGACGAGCACGACGAGCGAGGGAAGCCTTGTGGTCATCGTGATGCTCCATGCTGCGCGGATTGCGGAAGTGGACGGTGGGATTGCCCGACCGCCCTACCCTCCTGGCGAGACCATCTGGTCGCACGGCTGGTCGGGCGGCTTCGCAAAGGTAGGAACCGCGCCCGACATACACCTGCTGCCAGGTTATACTGTCCGGGCTCGACAAACGGGACAGCAGATGATGTCCATCTGTCGCTCGGCGCGCCAAGAAACGAAAGAGAGGGTTCTCCTCCGGCGTGGATTTCGGCTCCAAAACCGATCCGGACCTCCGCCGAGGCAAATTGCTTCGGAGAAGCTCGATCCACGAGCCTCGATTTCGCTCGGCGACGCGATCCGTTCAACTATACTGAGGTATATTCTGGCTCTTGGCGCGATCGGCGCGAATTTCTACGCTCGGCAATCCATCCATGCCGGGCCAGAAGCTGAGAATCGTCGCATTGCCTCATACTCGATCCAGGCGCTGCCTCGCAGCACGGCTGCGATCGAGGCCTGCAACGGTCAGCCTGGCTCGGGATTGGGTGCAGAAGGCTGGAACGGAGCGGCATGCGCTCTACGATGGCATCCCAGGCAGGCTATGTGCTTGGGCTGGAACCCCGTCACGGGATGCGCAACCGACCTCGCAGCATGAGCGCGCCGGAAATCCCGTTTCTCCAAGGCCTGGACGCGAACGCCGCGGCCGCGATCCGTCGTCGGATGGTCTCCCTGGTCGTTCCTGGCGGGCGGGCGTTGTTCGAGCAAGGCGAGGAAGGCGACGCTCTCTACACCATCGTGACCGGCAGTGTCGGCATCTCGGCGGCGGATGCCCGCACGGGCAACGTCCGACGGATCGCGCGGCTTCGCCCTCCCGACACGTTCGGCGAGTTGGCGCTTCTCTCGCCCGGGCCGCGTTCCGCAACCGCGACCGCCCTGCGCGACACCCACCTGCTCCGCCTGGCTCGGCGGGATTTCGAGGATATCGTAGAGCGTCATCCCAAGACGCTGCTCTACTTCACCCAGCTTCTCGCCGGACGGCTGCGGACCGCGGACGAGGGCCGCTTCTTCACCTACGCGCCGCGAACCTTCGCCGTGTTGGCTGTGACGCGGGGCCCATCACCGACCGCCTTCGCGCACGGATTGGCCAGAGCCTTCGACGACGTCCTGCCGGGGGCCACAGGATGCGTCACCGAGTGGCCGGACGGGGCGGATCCGGGCTGGTTGCACAGGTTCGAGACGGCGCATGCCCGCACCATCCTCGTAGGGGAGGTGATGGATCGCCCGCAAAGTCGGCTCATCCTCCACCAAGCCGACCACGTGCTGCTCCTGGCGGAGCCCGGCGAGCCCATGCTGCAGGGCGTGGCCGCCGCCCTCTCCGATATTCCCTCCCCTTGGATCCGCCGGGATCTCGTCGTTCGGCAGAGCGCTGGGACACCCCTGCCGCGGCCGGTTCATCCGGCATTCGATGAATTGCCGGTGTCCATGCGCATCCACATCCGGGAGGACGATTCCAGCGATTACCGCCGCTTGGCGCGGCTCACGACCCGTTCCGCGCGAGGCTTGGTGTTGGGCGGCGGAGGTGCTCGGGGCCTGGCGCATGTCGGGGTGCTCCAAGCTTTGGACGAGGCTGGCTACACCGTCGACTTCGTCGGCGGCACGAGCATGGGAGCGGTGGTCGCTGCCAGCTTCGCCACCGGATCTGGCCTCGACCGCGTACGTGACTGGACAACGCGGGACTTTGCCGGTCGCAATCCGGTAAACGACTACACGCTTCCCTACGTGGCCCTGACCCGTGGGGCGAAGGTTGACGCTTGGCTGGAGGCCCACTTCGGCGATACTCGGATCCAGGATCTGTGGTTGCCGTTCTTCTGCGTCTCCTCGAACCTGACCACCGGCGAGATCATGGTCCATCGCAGCGGCAGGTTGACCGATGCGCTGCGCGCCAGCGTCGCCATCCCCGGGCTGCTGCCGCCCGTCTGCGCAGATGAGGGAGTCCTGGTCGATGGCGGCATGATGAACAACCTGCCGGCCGACGTGATGGCGGACATGGAGCGCGGGACGGTCCTTGCCGTCGATGTCGGAAGCGATCTCGCCTTTCATCGCGTGCCGAGGCGTGGCTGGCGTGGGCGCCTGATGCGCCAGTGGCTTAGCGTACCGGAGGCGATGCCGGCACTGGCCCCGCTCCTGCTACGCGCGGCGACGGTATCGGGGAGCGCACAGACCTTGATGGCGCTCGATCACGCCACGGCGGTGCTCAAGCCGCCCTTGGCGGGCATCGATCTACGTGATTGGTCGAGCTACGAAGAAGCCGCCGAACTCGGCTACCGGCATACACGCGAGGCGATCGAGAATGGGCGCCTGCACGTATGGTGCGGCCCATCGGGTGGGACGCCCATCGAGCATCCGCTAGCATCGGAGGTGCCGGTCCTGTGACTACCTGCCGGCACCGGGTAGCGCCGACGGTAAAGGCGGTGGTTGCAAGACAGGTGGCGCATACCCGTCGCTTAGCGTTCCCAGAAAGGCGACGATGTCGTCCTCCTGTGCATCGCTGAGGCCGAGATTGCAGCAGTTCGTGCTGAGGCTCTCAGGGTTTTCCGGCGCGGGCCAGCACGACACGCCCGCTCCCGGATCCTTCCTGTCGCAGCGAGGAAGGGCATCGCGGGTGTTGTAGAAGTGAACCACTGCCTTCAGGCTCTTGAAGTAGCCGTTGTGCATGTAAGACTTCACGAAGTCGGGCCGCGGACGCTTGTCGACGTTCCGCAGCGTCATCACCCGCATCCGCCCGTCGAAATGCGGTGCGAGCGCCTTCCAGGCTTCGTTCGCCGCCTCCGGGCTCCGCAGGAAGTCGCCGACTCCCTTGTCCACGAATGCCTCACCCTGCGGATTGGACACGTAGCCGAACGCGTCGGGACCGGTCTCGTGGTAGAAGAACAGGTCGGGGTTTCGCGGCACGCCAAGGTTGGCCGTCGTGTTGTCGGTGAAGAGCGGGTGACGGTCGCCTTCCGGATCGACGTGGCAGTCCATGCACTTCGCCTGACCGTTGAATAGCTCGTAGCCGCGCCGCTCCGCGTCCGTGAGTTGAGTCGTCCCGGCCAGGAAGGCGTCAAACTTCGACGAGAACGCGCTCACCTCGGGCGAGCCCTCGTAGGCGGCGATCGCCTCCGCCATCTGGTCGAACGTCGATTGGACGCGTGCCCGGTCTTCCGGACGCAGATCCACGACCAGCGGCGTGTTGTTGGGTCCCGGCGTCTCCGAGCCGATCGCCGTGGCCGGAGCATTGTTCGGTTGATTGCAGATCGTCTCGACGTCGGCCGGCCACGCGATCCCGAACGCCCGCGGCCCCCACACCGTCTCGAACAATCCCCTGTACGGCCTCTGCGAGATCCGATGGACGACACAGGCCGGGTCGCGGAGGGCCATCTCCGTCGGGTTCAGAGGCGAGCCCTGCGCCTGCATGGCCGTCGGACTGCGCAGCCGGAGCCCGGTCGCGCGTAGATCCCAGAAGTTGCCGCCGATGAAGCAGTGGCTGCACTTCGCCTCGCCGGGCTTGTCCGCGTAGAACAGCGGCGGCGAGAAGGCGGCGTAGGCGGCGCTGGGCGGCTTGCGCAGGCTGAACCGCGTCCGGACCGAACCGGGCTGGGCGACGCCGCCCAAATTGAGGCTCTCGATGGCGCCCTGGAAGCCGGCCTGCGGCATGTGACAGAAGGCGCAGGCTTCGTTTCGGTTGACGGACAGGTTCTTGTCGAAGAACAGGATCCTGCGAGCGCGGGCATCTGCTGGGGACTGCCAGGCAGTAGAGCGGGAATCGCGGCGATCGCCTCCTCCTCGATGGCGTCCACCTGCCGTTCGACATCCGCGATCGCGTCCTGCAACGGCTTGACCCTCTGCCACTGAGCGATGCTCGGCGTGCAGAATAGGAAGGCGTCCGCTCCTGCAGTGTAGATGGTCAGGAGCACAGCCAGCTGCCACCGAGGACGGCTCATTCTCGGTTTCCCCTGTTCCCGCCAATGGTTCATGTCAGACGCAGCCGCCCCCAATCCGGTCAACGGCTCCGCCGAAGCGCGTGCGACGTGCCGACTTGGCGGCGCGTCGTCGATGTGCGTCCTAGCTGCAGGGATGCCGCTTCCCGTCGTAGCCGAGATACGTGCCGGTCGTGGGATCGTAGGACTTGAATTGCGCCTCGCAGGACGCGATTTGGCTCGCGGTCGCCGTCGGATCGGCGGTCGGCGAGTCGTAGGCGACGGGTACGTAGCTGTAGGCCGGAGCGGTGGCGCCACCGTAGTAGTAGTCGGGCCAGTACCCGTAGCCGAAGTCGGCAGCGGCCAGTCCGAGGCCGAGGCCGCCATACCCGAAGCCGCGGCGGAAGCTGAACCGGCGATCGTCGCGGAAGCCTCTGCTGGCCAGAGAGCCTCGACCCAAGACGCCGCGAACCGCCCCAGCACGGCTGAAACCGCCGCCGAACCCGGCCCCACGGAAGCCGCTGCGGAAGCGAGCGCCATGGAAGCCTCCGAAGCCGCCGTGGAAGCCGCCGCCTCCGTGGCCACCGCCACGAGCGTCGGCAGTCGCCGGAGCCAGGGCAAGCGCCCCGGCCATCGTGAGAGCTGCAACAAGATGCTGCTTCATACTGGTCTCCGATTATCTTTGCCTGTGATTCCCACGCCTGCTGGCCGTCTCATCAGGTCGATCAATCGTCGCAATCATTACCTATCACCCGATCCGGCTGCGTCGATCTCATACCGAAGTATACTGCGGGATTGAATCGCCAGCCTGCAGCGTAAGGACAGGACTTGGAAAACAGATGGTCGCCCGGCCTCCGCATCAGTTTGTTTGCGTGTTAATAGACGATCTTGATGACACGCCGTTGCGCATTGTTTGTCGCCGGATGCTTGCGCGATCGAAAGCACCACGTCGCAGCCAACGGTGCAATCTCAGCTTTAGGTCGGCTGCGTCGCGTCTTGGCTGTGCTTCTCGGGACCGAACTTATCGGGTTCCCGCTTAGCCGCTGACTTGCGACGTGACAGCAGGGCGGACAGCTTGTCCATGTAGATGTAGACGACCGGCGTCGTGAACAGCGTCAGGACCTGGGACACCAGCAGGCCACCGACGATCGCGTAGCCCAGCGGCTGCCGGAGTTCCGATCCCGTGCCGGTCCCGAGCATCAGCGGGACGCCGCCCAGCAGTGCGCATAGCGTCGTCATCAGGATCGGCCGGAACCGCAGCAGGCAGGCTTCGTGGGCCGCCTGCTCAGCCGTCAGACCCCGCTCCCGCTGCCCTTCCAACGCGACGTCGATCAGCATGATGCCGTTCTTCTTGACGATGCCGATCAGCAGGATGATCCCGATGATGCCGATCATGTCGAGGGGGCGCCCGACCAGCAACAGCGTCAGGAGCGCGCCGAGCCCGGCCGAGGGCAACGTCGACAGGATGGTCAGCGGGTGGATCGTGCTCTCGTAGAGCATGCCGAGAATGATGTAGACCGCGAGCAGCGCCGCCAGGATCAGGGGTGGCGTCGAGCCGAGCGAGGTCTGGAACGCCTGCGCGTTGCCCTGGAAGCCGCTGGCGAGGGACTTGGGCGGATGCAGGTCGGCCACCGCCTTCTCCACCGCCGCGACCGCCGCCCCGATCGTGGAGCCCGGCGCGAGGTTGAAGCTCAGCGTCACGGATGGGAACTGGCCTTGGTGGTTGACCGCCACCGGCGCGACCCCTGGCACGAGCCTGGCGATCTGGCTGAGAGGAACCGAGGTGTCGCTCTGCGAGCGGACGTAGATCCGCTGCAAGGCGTCCGGACCGAGCTGGTAGCGCGGATCGACCTCGAGGATGACGTAGTACTGGTTCAGCGCCGTGAAGATCCGCGCGATGTGCCGTTGGCCGAACGCGTCGTAGAGCGTGGCGTCGACGACGGCGGGGTCGACGCCGAGGCGCGAGGCGGCCGTCCGGTCGATCTGCGCGGTCAAGGTCTTCCCGGTCGTCTGCTGATCACTGGTCACCGCGGAGAGTTCGGGCAGCTTCTGCAGGGCCACCAGCACCTTCGGCGCGAAGCGGTTGAGCACGTCGCTGTCGACGTCGGTCAGGGTGAACTGGTACTGCGTCTTCGACAGCCGCGCCCCGATGGTGATGTCCTGGGCCGCCTGCATGTACAGCGTCATGCCCTGGACCTGCCGTAGGGCCACGGACAGCCGGGCGATGACCTGATCGGCGGTGACGTCGCGCGCGCTCTCCGGCTTCAGCTGGATGAACACGCGGCCGTCGTTCTCGGTCACGGTCGGACCGCCGGGACCGATGTAGCCGACCACGTTGGCCACCGCCGGGTCGCGGCCGACGATGTCGAGGACCGCTCTCTGGCGCTGCTTCATGCCCTCTGGCGAGACATCCTGGGCAGCCTCGCTGATGCCCATGATCAGGCCTGTGTCCTGCTGCGGGAAGAAGCCCTTCGGGATCACCCAGAACAGGTACCCCGTCAGGGCGACCGTGCCGACGAAGGTCAGCAGCGTCAGGAAGCGGTGGCGCAGCGCGACCGTCAGGCCGGCATCGTAGCGTTCGTTCAGCCAGGTGAAGAAGCGCTCGAGTGCTTCGGAGACCACCCCCGCCTTTCCTGAACTGCCTGCCGGGAGCAGCTTGGCACAGAGCATCGGGGTCAGGGTTAGGGATACCGCCACCGAGACGAGGATCGATACCGCCACCGTGAGGGCGAACTCGCGGAACAGCAGGCCGACCACACCACTCATCAGGAAAAGCGGGATGAACACGGCCACCAGCGAGACGGAGATCGATAGGATCGTGAAGCCGATCTCGCCCGCCCCTTCGAGCGCGGCCTGCAGGGGTGTGGCGCCCGCCTCGATATGGCGGACGATGTTCTCGACCATGACGATGGCGTCGTCGACCACGAAGCCGATGGCGATCGAGAGCGCCATCAGGGAGAGATTGTCCAGGCTGTAGCCGAGCACGTACATGACCGCGAAGGTGCCGATCAGCGAGATCGGCACCGAGATCGCCGGGATCACCGTCGCCCAGAGCCGGCGCAGGAACAGCGCGATGACGCCGACCACCAGCGCGATGGTCAGGAGCAGCGTGAAGCGCACGTCGCTGATGCTGGCCTGGATCGTCACCGTGCGATCCGAGACGATGGCGACGTCGATGCTGGGCGGCAGCGCGGCCTTCAGCTGCGGCAGAGCCTTCTTGATGTCGTCCACTGTGGCGACGACGTTGGCGCCGGGTTGGCGCTGGATCGCCAGGATGACCGCCGGCTTCCGGCCGCTCCAACCACCCAGGGTGACGTCCTGCGGCGCCTTGATCGCTCGTCCGATGTTGCGCACGAGGATCGGCGCGCCGTCGCGGTAGGCGACGATCGCCCGCTCGAACTGTGCGGCGGTCATCAGCTGGTCGTTGGTCTCGAGCGCCACGGCCTGCTGCCCGCCGTAGAGCTGGCCCTTGGGCTGGAGGACCGTAAGGTTCGCCAGCGCCGTGCGCACGGTCTCGAAGTCGAGATCCTCGGCGGCCAGCATCGTCGGATTGACCTGGATGCGGATGGCGGGCTGCTGCAGGCCGCCGACGGAGACCGTGCCGACCCCGGGCATCTGCGCGAGCTTCTGCGCCAGGATCGAGTAGGCGTAGTCGCTCACCGTCATGATCGGCAGCACGTCCGAGGTGAGCGCGATCAGCAGGATCGGGGCGTCGGCCGGGTTGGTCTTGCGGTAGGTCGGCTGCGACAGCAGGCTCGCGGGCAGCAGGCCCTGCGTGGCGTTGATCGCCGCCTGCACGTCGGTGGCGGCCGAGTCGACACTGCGGCTGCGGCTGAACTGCAGCGTCATCGACGTGAAGCCGGTGCCGCTGCTCGACGTCATCTGGGTGAGCCCGGGGATCTGGCCGAACTGGCGCTCGAGCTGGGTCGCCACCGAGGAGGCCATCGTGTTCGGGTCGGCCCCGGGCAGTTGCGCCGTCACCTGGAAGGTCGGCGAGTCGATGTTGGGCAGGGCCGCGACCGGCAGCAGCGTGTAGCTGATCCCGCCGAGCACCACGACCGCCACCATCAGCAGCGCGGTGGCGATCGGCCGCGTGATGAAGCCGGCCGAGAGGCTCATGGCAGCATCCCGGCGCTGGCGGTCGTGGTGTCGGACACTTGATCGGGAGGCGCCGCGACGACCTCCGTACCCGGCACAAGGCTGTACTGACCCTGGACCACAACCGTCTCACCGGCCTTCAGCCCCTCTGAGATCAGGGCGACGCCGCGCACCCGCTGGGCGACCTTGATAGAGCGGATCGCCACCTTGTGGTCGGAACCGACGACGAAAACGTACTGACCTTGGTCGTTCTGCTGGACGGCATTGGTCGGGATCGTCAGCGCGTCCTTGACCACCGAGGTCGTGACCTCGACGTTCGCGAAGGCGCCGGGCCAGAGCTGGCGCTCGGCGTTGGGCGTGTTGACCTTGAGCTGGACGGTGCCTGATTTCGGCTCGGCCTCGTTGTCGATGAGGAGCAGCGGCCCGGTATCGAGCATACGCGTCCCCGCCTGGTTGTAGATGGTGACCGTCACCGGACCGCGGGCCAGCGCCGCCTGGACCTGCGGGATGTCGTCGGTGGGCAGCGTGAAGACGGTGCTGATCGGCTGGACCTGGGTCAGAACCACGATGCCGCTGGGATCGGAGGGCTGGATGACGTTGCCGATGTCGATCAGCCGGAGGCCGGTGACGCCGTCGAAGGGCGCGCGCAGCGTAGCGAAATCGAGCTCGGTCCTGGCGTAGTCGAGGGCTGCCTGATCGCCCTTCACGGCGTTCTCGGATTGGGCGATCTGCGCCTTCTCGCCGGTGACCGCCTCCTCGCTCGCGAAACCGCGCTGCAGCAGCGGCTCGTTGCGCTGGAGATTGACCTGCCGGTTGGTCAGCAGGGCCTGATCGCGTCCGAGCTGGGCCTCGGCGGTGTCAAGCTTGGCCTGGTAGATGCGTGGATCGATCCGGGCTAGCACGTCGCCCTTCCTGACGCTCTGGCCCTCGGTGAAGGCGACGCTCTCCAAGTAGCCCGTGACCTGGCTGCGGATCACCGCCCGGTTCAGGGCCTGGACGGTGCCGACGCCCTTGAGGATGATCGGCACATCCTCCTGCTGGACCGCCGCGGTGACGACCGGAACGGCGAGGGAAGATGCTTCCGGCCTCGCCGGCGCGGCAGCCTCGCGGTAGCGCGCGACTCCGAGACCGACGCCTATGATACCCAACGCTGCCAGGCCGAGCTTGAGCCTGCCCTTCATGAAAAGCGAGCCTCGTGATCAGCGGAGTGTGAGGTCGGCACTGAGTGACGTCGGGGGCGGCTTTGCATAACCGCCCCCTCGCCCGAGTCCGGCGGGGCGTGCCCTCAATAGCGATAGCGGCGGTGATGCCGATGACGACGGTGGTGGCGCGGGCCGAACGTGCCGAACTTGGATGTGACCCGCGCCCCGCGGTGCTGCCCGGCGAAGTCGCTGTTGCCGGTGGCGACCGAGTCGCGATCCAAGCCGCCCCCCGCCGCAAAGCTCGGCTGGGGCGAGGCGACGGCGAGACCGAGGAGCACCGCCGAACTGAGAAGGAAGCGTTTCATGTTGTAGATTCCTTTCTTGTAGGGCACCTAACGTGGTTGCCCCTTCATCTTGAGAAAATCAGCAATTTTTGCACCACATACGTTGGTATACGTCTGCCATATATCTTGGATATCCGGTTGATTGATCTGATCTTTCCGGCTGTCCCGCGAATCAGCACAGGTGCAAATCGGTGCCCAGCGCGTTCGGGCGCTGTCCAGCGTGCCCATACGCGCCCTCGTCAGCTCCGTGGGACACCGGCACGGTCTTGCCCCGGAACACCCAGTAGGCGTGCACCGTGTAGGCGAGGACGACGGGCAGGACGACGAAGATCCCCAGGAGAGCGAACCGAAGCGTCGCTTCATCGGCGGCGGCCTGCCAGATGGTGGCATGGTAGGGCACCACGTTAGGCCACACGCTGATGATGAGGCCGGCGTAGCCGAGCAGGAACAGCGCGACGGCGAGCAGGAACGGCCGGCTGTCGTGGCGCCCCCAGAGGCTGCGCCAGATCAGGACCGCCACGCTCGCCGCCGCCAACGGGAGCAGGCCGAGCCAGAGAGTGCCCGGCCATGCGAACCAGCGAGCGGCCACCTGCGGCTCCGTCAGGGCCGTCCAGGCGCTGACCACCGCCATCATCGCCACTGCCAGAAGCAGGGCGGCGTGCGCGACCTCGCGGGCGAAGACCTGCGTCGGCCCGTCGGTCCGCCAGATCAACCAGCCTGCCCCGAGCAGCGCGTAGCCGCCGACAATTCCGGCCGCGCAAAGCAACCCAAGGAACGAGACGAACGAGAAAGGACCGCCTGCGAAGTAGCCGTTCTCGACCGCCACGCCCTGGATGAAGCCGCCCAGGATCAAGCCCTGGCAGATGGCGGCGACGAGCGAGCCGCCCGCAAAGGCGAAGTCCCAGACGCGCTGGAAGCGCGTGGCCTGGAATCGGAACTCGAACGAGATGCCGCGTAGGATCAGGGCGAACAGCATCGCCATGATCGGCAGGTAGAACGCCGGCAGCAGCACGTAGTAGGCCATCGGGAACGCTGCCCAGAGGCCGGCGCCACCGAGCACCAGCCAGGTCTCGTTGCCATCCCAGAAAGGCGCGACGCTCTGCATCATGAGATCCCGGTCGCGCCCTCGCGGAGCCAGCAGGAACAGGATGCCGATACCGAGGTCGAAGCCGTCGGCGATCACATAGAGGGCGACCGCGCCGGCTGCCACGAGCGCGAAGAGGAGGGGCAGGTCCATGATGACTACTCTCCAGGAGCGAGGGTACGGACGTGATCCGGGTCGCCGTTCGCGGCCCCGGGCCGTATCCGGTGCGAACCGGATCGAACCTCACAGGGCCACGCGTACGCGTGGGCTTTGGGGCCGCTCATCACCAGCCGCGCGCAGAACCAGAACCCGGACCCGAGCAGTAGGTAGCCGCTGACAATCACGGCGGCGCAGAGGATGCCCGGCGTCGAGAGGCAATCGAACAGCCCCTCGCCGAAGAAACCTTCGGGTGTCATCGCGAGCTGGGCCCATCCGCCGAGGATCAGGCCCTGGCACACGGCGGCCACGAGCGATCCGTCGGCCAGGGCGGCGATCCGGACACGTTGAGGGCGCGTGCCGTGGACGTGGGGATCGATGACGATTCCGCACAGGATCAAGGCGGACGCCATCGTCAGGATCGGCGGCAGGAACGCCTGGGGCAGCCGATGGTAGGCCAGCGGCAAGGCGGCGCACAACCCGACGGCACCAAGCGCCAGCCACATCTCGTTACCGTGCCAGAACGGCGTGATCCCCCGTATGAGCGCATCCCGGTCCCGCTCGCGGCGCGCGAGAGGCAACAGTATGCCGATACCGAGGTCGACCCCGTCCGCCACGGCCAGATGGGAGAGCGCGACGGCGCCGAGGGTGAGGGCGAGGAGCGGATCCATCCTACTCACCCGGAACCAGCGCACGGGCGTAGGCGGGAGCGCCGCCCACCACGGCGGGGCCGGCCTGTTCCAGGCCGGGGCGCACCGCGTTCGGCGGCTCGTCCACGAGCGGATCGGGACCGCGCATTGCGACCCGCGCGCCGTACCAGAAGAAGGCCAGCAGCAGCGTGTTGTAGACGACGAAGAATAGGATCAGCGACGACAGCACCGCGCCCGCCGGCTGCACGGTCACGGCGTCCGCCGTGCGCAGGTGGCCGTAGACCACGAAGGGCTGCCGTCCGGTCTCCGTCACCGTCCACCCGGCCACGATGGCGAGGAACCCCAGCGGCGTCGCGCCCATGCAGGCGAGCTGGAACCAGCGCGTCGTGAACAGCCGCCCGCGCCAGCGCAGGAAGGCGCCCGTGAACGCCAACGCGATCAGCAGAAGAGCGATGCCGACCATGATCCGGAAGGCGAAGAACACGAACGGCACGTAGGGTCGATCTGCGGCCGGCACCGCCTTCAGACCCTGGACCTCGCCGTTCCAGGAATGTGTCAGGTACAGGCTGGCGAACCCTTTGATCGGCACAGCGATCTCGTAGAGGTTGCGCGCCTGCGTCATGTCCGGCCACGCGAAGATCAGGCTCGGCACCCCGCGACCCGTGTCCCAGAGCCCCTCCATGGCGGCGACCTTGGTCGGCTGGTGCACGAGTGTGTTGCGGCCGTGGGCGTCGCCGAGGACCGCCTGCAGCGGCGCCAGGACGAGGCAGGCCCACATCGCCATCGAGAAGGCGATACGCGAGGCCTTCACGTGCGTGCCGCGCCAGAGGTGGTAGGCCGAGACGCCGGCCACCACGAAGCTGCCGGTCAGGTAGCTCGCGCAGACCATGTGCATCAGGCGGTAGGGGTAGGACGGGTTGAAGAACGCCGCGGCCCAGTCGGTGACGTGGAAGATCCCGTCCTTGTCGACGATGTGGCCGGCCGGCGTCTGCATCCAGCTGTTCGAGGCCAGGATCCAGCTCGCGCTGATGAGCGTGCCGGTCGCAACCATCAGGCAGGCGAAGAAGTGCAGCCCGGGCCCGACTCGCTTCTCGCCGAACAGCACGATGCCGATGAAGCCGGCCTCGAGGAAGAACGCCGACAGCACCTCGTACATGAAGAACGGGCCGAGCACGTTGCTGACCGAGCGTGAGAACCCGCTCCAGTTGGTGCCGATCTGGTAGCCGAGCACGATCCCGGTGATCACGCCCATGCCGAAGCCCAAGGCGAAGATCCGGATCCAGAAGCGCATCAGCGCCCGGTAGGCCGGATCGCCGGTCCGCCAGGTGAGGAAGCTGAGGAACGCCACGAACGAGGCGATGCCGATGGTGAAGGCCGGCCACAGGATGTGGAAGCCCACCGTGAAGGCGAACTGGATTCGAGATAGGACGAGGGCATCCATGGTCAGCCTCCCTGCGCCATGCGGCGAATGCGGATGGGAACGGCCTTGTACGAGGGCGTGCCGCTCTGCGGATCACGTGCGTATAGCGGCACCAGCGGGTTGGCCTCGGGGTAGTAGGCGCCGCAGCAGCCGTTCGGCAGGCTGTAGGGCACGACCTTGAAGCCCTCGACGGCGCGCTCCACGCCGTCGGTCGAGATCGTCTCGAGGGTGACGTGATCACCGGCGTGGAGGCCGCGCCGGTCCATCTCGGCCTGGTTGATGAACACGACCATGCGCTGGCCGAACACGCCGCGGTAGCGATCCGACAGGCTGTAGAGGGTGGTGTTGTACTGGTCGTGGCTGCGCATGGTGGTCAGCCACAGCGCCTCCGGGTCGTCCTGGTGCGGATCCTCGTCGAGGCCCTCGAAGACGGCGAACTCGGCCTTACCGGACGGCGTCGCCCAGACGCGCTCGCGCGCCAGCGAGGTCAGATGGAAGCCGCCGGGCACGCGGATGCGGGCGTTGTAGCCCTGAAAGATCGGGAATACCGCCTCGATGGCGTCCCGGATGCGGTCGTAGTCCGCGGTCAGGTGTTCCCACGGGATGTCAGGGTTCGAGCCGAGCGTCGCCCGCGCGATGCCGGCAACGATTGCGGTCTCGCTGCGCAGGTGCTCGGAGGCCGGTCGGTTGCGCCCGGCCGAGGCGTGCACCATCGACATCGAGTCCTCGACGGTGATCGATTGCGGCCCAGTCTCCTGCTGGTCCACCTCGGTGCGGGCGAGGCAGGGCAGGATGAAGGCGTGCCGGCCGTGGACGAGGTGGCCGCGGTTGAGCTTGGTCGAGATCGCGACGGTGAGGTCGAGGTCGCGCATCGCCCGCCGGGTCGCGTTCGTGTCTGGCGTCGCGGCGGCGAAGTTGCCGCCGAGCGCCAGGAACGCTCGGGCCTTGCGGCTCTGCATCGCCTCGATCGCCCGTACGACGTCGTGGCCGTGGTCGCGCGGCGGCTCGAAGCCGAAGGTGTCGCGCAGCCGGTTCAGGAACTCGGTCGTCGGCTTCTCAGTGATGCCGACGGTGCGGTTGCCCTGCACGTTCGAGTGGCCACGCACCGGGCAGATCCCGGCGCCGGGGCGCCCGACATTCCCGCGCAGGAGGGCGAGGTTCGTGAGGAGGCGGACGTTCTCGGTGCCGCGATGGTGTTGGGTCAAGCCCATCCCGAAGACCAAGATCGCGCTCTCGGCCTGTAGGTAGGTCCGCGCAGCGCACTCGAGGTCCACCCGGCTTAATCCGGAGGCGCGCTCGATCGCCGGCCAAGGCGTCGCACGCAGATCGGCCGCGAGCGCCTCGTAGCCGTTCGTGTGGCCTACGATGAAGTTGATGTCGAGCAGGCGCGCCTCGTCCTCGGCGACGGCCGCGTCGTCCATCTCGATGCAGGCCTTCATGATGCCCTTGAGCGCGGCGGCATCGCCGCCGACCCGGACCTGGAAGAACCGCGACGAGATCGGGGTCGACGTCAGCGATGCCATCTCGATCGGGTTCTGCGGGGCCTGAAAACGCTCCAGCGCGCGCTCGCGGAACGGGTTGAAGCTGAGGATTGCCGCGCCGCGCCGCGAGGCATCGCGAAGCGAGGTCATCATCCGCGGACTGTTGGTGCCGGGGTTCTGGCCGAAGATCAGGATCGCGTCGGCCTTGTCGAAGTCCTCCAGCAGGACCGTGCCCTTGCCGACTCCGAGGCTCTGCGGCAGGCCGACGCTCGTCGCCTCGTGGCACATGTTCGAGCAGTCGGGAAAGTTGTTGGTCCCGAAGGCGCGGGCGAACACTTGGAACAGGAAAGCCGCCTCGTTGGAGGCGCGCCCGGAGGTGTAGAACTCGGCTTGGTCGGCGCTGCTCAGGTCGCGCAGGATCTGCCCGATCTCGGAGAACGCCTCGTCCCAGGACACCGGCCGATAGGTATCGCTGGCCGGATCATAACGCATCGGATGGGTAAGGCGGCCCAGCATCTCCAGGTCGTAGTCGTTCCAGCCCTCGAGCTCGGCGACGGTATGCTTGGCGAGGAGTTCTGGGGTGCAGCGCTTGGCGGTCGCCTCCCAGGCGACCGCCTTGGCGCCGTTCTCGCAGAACTCGAAGCTGCTGGTGTGCTTCGGGTCGGGCCATGCGCAGCCGGGGCAGTCGAACCCCTGCGGTTGGTTCATGCGCAGAAGCGTTGCGGCCCCGGACGCCGGAATGCCCTGTTCGACGAGCGCCTTGCCGGTCGCCTCAAGCGCGCCCCAGCCGCCAGCGGGGCTGTTGTATGGCCGTATACGGGACTTCGACACGTCTGAACCCTCACATCCGCTTTAGACCAGGATGAAACCGGGGCGCGTGGCGGCCAATCTATACCTGCGTATGACGGACTATTCGGACGTCATCCGTGCTAGATCAGCCGCCAAGGCCGCTGGTTTGCTGGACTCAGACTGGCACGACCCCGACGGCCTCATGCGGGAATCGGGCGATGACGTCCGCCGGGATGTTCAAGTGCGACGTCACCATCAGCGGGGGCGTATGGGTGAGCCAATCCGACAGCGAGATCGCTTGGTACTCGGGCGCGCGGAACACCTCCAGGAACACCAGATCGGTGTCGCCGACGTTCTTGATGTAGTGACCGATATTGCGCTTGATGTAGCCGATGTCGCCAGGCCCGAAATCGGTCGTCGAGGCGTTTGGGCCCGTGTTGAACACGGTCATCTGCCCCTTGCCCTTGATGTAGTATTGCCACTCGTCGGCGTTCGGGTGCCAATGCATCTCGCGCATGCCACCGGGCTTGACGGTGACGAGGGCGGCGGCGACGGTCTTCGATGCCTTGAACGTGGTGCTGTCGACGATCTGGACCTTGCCGCCCTTCGTTTGCTTGGCCACCGGCCCGTTCGCCATCTTGAAGGTGAAGGGGTTGGGCGGCTCGCCGGCTGAGCCGCGCGCGGCCAGTTGGTCGGCCGACAGAGCCCCGGGAAGCTGGCTCTGGAAGATGTACAGGTCGTGCAGGGGGATGTTCTTGAACGTATCGGCCGGTACGCCAAAGTTCAGGGCCAGCACCTCGGGCGGCGTGTGGGTGAACCACTCGTTCAGGAGCAGGGTGTCGAACTCGGTCTGGTTGCCGTCGTCGAAGCAGATCAGGAACTGCGTCCCGTCCGGTCCGAGACCCTGCAGGGAGTGCGGCGAGCCGGCCGGGAAGTACCAGAGGTCGCCGGGCCCGACGTCGGCCACGTAGGGACGGCCCTGCGGGTCGAGCGTGGTGATCCGGCAATTGCCGTAGGTCACGAACGCCCACTCGGCCGCCTGATGCCAATGCATCTCTCGGATCGCGCCGGCCGCGAGTCGCATGTCGACGCCGGCGATGGTCGTGGAGATCGGGAAGTTCTCCTGCGTGACCTGCCGGGCCCAGCCGCCGTTCTGGATGCGGCGCTGGGCGTTGTTGAAGGTCGCCCAAAACTGCGGCATCGAGCCGACGTCGGTCGGGGGCGGGCTGACGGAGGTCGGGAACAGTCCCGACAGGGTGTCGTTGTGAGGGCCCGGGATGGTGAGGCTTGTCGGGTTCTCCTGGGCGTTGACGGCCCCCTGCGGCGGCTCGTCGGGGTTGCCGTAGGACGCCGCGACGGCGTGCGTAGCGGCGGCCATGCCGGCGACGCCGCCCGCCGCCAGGATGGCTCTCCTCGTCATCTCGTCCATGATCACGTCCTCCGTTTCTGTCACGCGGATGCCTGACCCAAGGATGGGAGCGGGCGCTTCGTCGACACGAAGCCTGGCAAACCAAAACAACAAACAGGCCACATAATTCAAGTTGTCAGCCGAATAGCAAGGCGATTTACTGTAGAAATCGACACGCACGTCGTGTGCATGCCCGCTAGATGCGCCAGGATTATTAGCAAGCGAAAGGCGGTTTCGGCGCCAATATTGTTCTAGCCACTTACTTCATCAGATGGACCTATATGAAGGTATAATCCGCGGTCTGCGTCGGGCTGGATTGTTCTCGGGGACTTGCGCCACCTACAGGTCGAGCGCATCCAGGTCTTGGATCTCAGGAGCGCAATTTGGACCGTACGAGCGTTCCGTATTCTGCCGAGCCGAATCGGTGCGCCGAGGGATTCGGCATCTGCGTGAATGATGCGGCCCCTACCCTTCACCGGCATGGCGGCTACGTCGAAGGCTTCGGGCGGCCGGAACGGCTAAAACCTCTTCGACTTGCAACTGGTGGCAACCGCCCGCAGGACGAGAAGCTTTTCCGCGCTGTCACGGCAGGCGCGGCGGCTTGCCAGCGCGCCGATGCGGGATAAGCCAGCCCGGCCGGATCGACGTCCTACTCATGGACCGACCCCCGTCCGGGGTCGGCCGCCCTTCGTCAAAACGGCGCAAGAACGTTCAAGAGCGCGTCCGGATCTGACGCTATGGTCGGAGCGGTTTGCCAAGTATGACAATCGCCGACGTCGGATGCGCTGCTCTTCAACGACCTTGAGGCATCGCTGTCACGACCGCCTGGGGCGCGGGGTCTGATCCTGGCTTATCGATCGAGTGCGCCTTCCGGGCCGACGCATGGACACGCCGACGAACACAATGGACGAAGCCGAGGCGGACGCGGTGATCTGTATTGTAGATGACGAGGCGGCAGTTCGATCAGGCCTCGGCAGCCTGTTCCGCTCCAGCGGCTACGACGTCATGCTGTTCGAGAGCCCGGCGGCGTTTCTGTCCCAACAACTGCCGAACCGGCCGTCGTGCCTCGTCTTGGACGTCCGGCTTCAAGAATTGAACGGGATGGATT
This sequence comes from Methylobacterium sp. yr668, assembly GCF_900116245.1. Lineage (NCBI taxonomy): Bacteria > Pseudomonadati > Pseudomonadota > Alphaproteobacteria > Hyphomicrobiales > Methylobacteriaceae > Methylobacterium > Methylobacterium sp. yr668. The sequence goes on from NZ_FOZY01000040.1 coordinate 22,352, forward strand.
TCCAAGCCGATCTGCGCCGGTCCGGCAATCCGATCCCGATCGTGCTGATGACCGGCCACGGCGATATACCGATGTCGGTCAAGGGCATTAAGGCGGGTGCCGTCGATTTCCTGGCGAAGCCTTTCGACGATGCCGACATGCTCGCTGCCGTAGCCGCCGCCCTCGACGTCGATCGTCAGCGCCGCGCTGCGGACGATGGCCAAACCCGGCTGCAATCGCTCTACGAGGCCCTGTCCCCGCGTGAGCGCGAGGTCATGGGCCTCGTATCCGCGGGCTTGATGAACAAGCAGATCGCGCATCGCCTCGGGTTGAGCGAGATCACGGTGAAAATCCACCGGGGCAACCTAATGAAAAAGATGGAGGCACAGTCGCTGGCTGATCTCGTTCGCATGGCCGAGATCTTGAATGCGCGCGACCAGGCGGCGGCACGCTTCCAGCCGCCGGACACGGCCGCCTCGTGAACCTGTTCTCGAGGGTCCGACCCGGCTGAGCGACTGGATCGTTTCTCCTAGCCGCAACACCGACGCTGAGCCGAAGCGAATCTCAACGAGCGAGCCTCTTTCCCGACACCACCCGCCAGGCGGAAGCCCCTGTCGGAAAAAGTTCGCTCCAACCTCACCGATTGCCAGGCTCCTCACCACGGCTACGCCGCCGCCCATTTGGGTCACGGCGCGTTGCCAGGCTCTGAATGGCTTGGGGATGTGGTGAACGAGATCTCGCCGTGTCGTCTGCGGCCCAAATCACACGGCTGGTAGCTGGTGCGGGGCACTACTCGCCCTCTCCTCGGCCCGTTAGAAAGTTCGTTTGCCGGCATCCTTGGCTAACAAGACTAATCGAACCTGTCCGAAACCGGTCTGTCCGCTCCCAGTCCTTGAACATATGAAGCACAACATTGTTGCGGCTTCGGATTTCGTCTCGAATTAATCGATTTCGTTGAAGAGCTCGATGGCAGCGCCTTCGGCGTGGTCCAAGATGATGTCTGGGAGAAGATTGGTCTCTCGCGCCGCGGCAATCCTACACACGGAGCGCATTCTGGCGACGCCGATAGTAGGACTTTCTCCGGTCGGTACTCTTCGCGGCGCTGCTTCGACCCGCTTCCGATTTTTTCAACAAAATTGATCCCAACCAGGCTCTGGGATCGTCTGCTTCCGGGCAGTTCAATTCAGCAGCTCTGAATGACCGGGTTTGGCCGTAAGCGGAACGGCTGCTTCGTAGAAGATCGGCCAGAAAAGCAGACGGCCTCCTACCAACTCAATCCAGCCGCTCGCACCGTCGTCGGCGCTTCTCCGAAGCGGTCGTTTGTCAGCGGTCCGCCAAATTCGGCTCGGGGTGGAGGCGCTTGCTCGCTGTGGGGCTGAAATCGGACGTTCGAGCGGTTAGCGGCAGTCGGCACGAGTTTGGCGAGATGGGCTGTACAAGGCCGAGGCTTTGACGACAGCCCCGAGATTATTTCCAACCGATGTCACATCCTGCGTTCGCGCGTCGTCACCCTCGTGGACCGATCACGAGGAGAGAGTGCGATGAGCCATTTTATCCCGGTTTTGGCTGGCCTGCTCGGCGTAGGATTAACTGGCAACGGCATCTTCATGCTCGCCTCGCCTGAGACTTGGTACTTCGCGGTGCCAGGCGTGACCTCGACAGGCCCATTCAATCAACATTTCTTGCGCGATATCGGCCTGATCTTCGTGCTGATCGGTACGGGATTTCTCTACGGGGCGGCGAGGCCCGATTCGCGTGCTCTGCTTTGGAGCATGGCTGCGATCTGGCTCTCAGGGCATGCGCTATTCCATTTCTGGGAGGTTGCAGTGGGCATTTGCGGACCGGAGGTGCTGCCCCGTGACTTCCCTGCGGTGACACTTCCTGCGCTTATTGCGGTCGCCCTCAGCGTTTGGTCGCTTCGCCATGCCGACCATTGATGATCCGACCATCATCTTCGAACAGGAGCGGACGCGGCTTGTCCGGCTCGCATACCGCATGCTCGGTTCATTCGGTGAGGCCGAGGATGTCGTGCAGGACGCCTGGCTCCGCTGGCGGTACGTCGATCATGCTGGTGTATCGTCGGCCGGTGCCTTCCTGTCGCGCACGGTGACGCGGCTCTGCCTGGACGTCATGAAGTCCGCCCGCGCACGGCGAGAGACATACTTTGGAACTTGGTTGCCCGAGCCCGTCGCCATGGCTCCGGACGACGCCTCTGGCGATGACCTGACACTCACGCTGATGCTCGCCTTGGAGCGGCTCTCTCCTCTGGAGCGGGCCGCGTTCCTCCTGCACGACGTTTTCGCGGTTCCGCTTGGGGAAATCGCGGCGACACTTCAGCGTGAGCCGCCAGCTGTCCGTCAGCTCGCAGCCAGAGCGAGGAGGCATGTGCAGTCGGCACGTCCGCGCTTCCCCGTCGACAGGGAAGAGGGGACACGCATCGCTAAAGCCTTCTTTGAGGCGTCAGCGACAGGCGACGTCGCGGCGCTTCGCAGCATGCTCGCGGAAGCCGTCATCGTGCACTCCGATGGTGGCGGGAAGGTACACGCATTCCCGCGGCCTATCATCGGCATCGACAAGGTCATGCGTATGTTTGAGGGAGCTGCGCGGAAGTCGTGGATCCAGCATGCCCAGAAGCTGCAGGACCTCTGGATCGATGGCCTGCCGGGCTATTTCAGCCTGGAGCCGGGCGGAACCCTCCAGACCGTGGCCCTCGATATCCAGGGCGGCCTGATCGTCGGCATCTACTTCACCCGCAACCCGGACAAGCTCGAACGTATGGCAAGGCTGTTCGGAGGGGCAGCGGGAGAGCTGATGCCTCAATGAGTCTCACCGCCGGGCGCTTGCGAGCTCCCTGCGGCATACCTTGGAAAAGGTACAGAGTGGATCGAGGTCGCCGGCGTGGTGGATGTCCGCGAAGGACGAAATACTCTTATGCGGGGCGAAGTAAGTTTCGCCGATGCGTTGCATGACACGCTCCGCCTCTTCGAGCGTTTCCGAACCGCCGAAGAGCCGAATCTTGTTCACGATGGCATACAGGTTCACAAGTTTGGCCGGATCTTTGAGGTCATGCTGGAAGGCGTCGCCGAACAAGGTCGACGCCTCCCGAATGAACTCGCCGTAGAGGGCTTCCCGTCGCGCGCGGTCCTGCACCAGCAGAGTTGCTCGCTCCTGGCTGTGTTGCGTCAGCCATGTCGTCGCGAAGGAGGCCATCGCGCCAATACTGGAACCCGCAAGCGCGGAAAGCGCCGAGACGTAGGCCGCATCCATCGGCAGCATACCTCAGGTCACGCGCTTCGGCTGCGCGGCCAGCCAGTCGCTGTAGCGCCGCTTTGACAGCCAAGCGTCACCAGTGGGTGTCAACCAGCGATCTTCGAGGAGCACTCCAAAATAGGGAGCGGTGTCGTCCGTGATGACGTCACGCGTTTCGCCGATGCCGTCGAAGTGGCGCTTCACCAACTCGACCATCGGCAGCCGCTCAGGACCGGCGATCTCGATCATGCCGTTACGAGGTGGTGCGAGCGCGGCCTCAGCGACCTTCGCGGCTACATCGGCCGATGCAATCGGCTGGATCGAGGCGGAGGTCACCCGGGCGACGCCGTCGATGATAGCCGCTCCCGCAATCGTGCCGACGAACTCGAAGAACTGCGTGGCGCGGACCAGCGTCCAGGGCACGCCCGCCGAGGCGATCAGTTCCTCCTGGGCCAGCTTCGCGCGGAAGTAATCGCTGTCAAGCAGGAGCTCAGTCCCAACCACCGAGAGCGCCACGTGGTGCGTGACGCCCGCAGCCTCCTCAGCCGCCGCGAGGTTCCTTCCGGCTCGGACAAAGAAGTCCATCGCCACGTCTTCGGCAAAGGACGGCGCATTGGCGACGTCGATGACGATGCCGGCGCCCTGCAACGCATCCGCGAGGCCCTCGCCCGTGACAGCGTTCACCCCGGTATTGGGCGAGGCCGCGAGCACCTCGTGGCCGGCGCTCCTCAGGTTGGTGACGACCTGCGAGCCGATCAGCCCAGTTCCGCCGATGACGACGATCTTCATGTGACGCTCCATCTCAGCTCCAATCCCTTTGGGACGGGCGCGGTCATGACGAGGAGCGCCCCTCGCAGTGTGACATCGGCGTGGAAGATCAATGCGCCCGACTTGGGCCTAGCAAGGGCTTGACCTTGTGGGATGCTCGGGACCGGGGCAGCCGTGGGAAGGAGCCATTTCGGTTCAAACCTGCCGGGACGGTGCACGAGCCGACGGAGGCGCATCCTCAGGACCGATCCCGATCCCGAGGAAGAACGATTGTCGATGAGGCACCCGTGCGCGAACTCCCGCGTTCAACGGACGACCGGGCCAGCACGGGCTCCATGCACTCAGAAGTCCCAGAACACGGGAACCCACCGAAAAGCGTCGCCATCAGACGCAACCCGGCCGACGGACGGGAACGGCAGGTGCGTGGCGATCAACTGCTCGCCGGTCGCCGCCAATTCCCGCAGAAGCCGAACGCGAACGCGAGCCGCCTCCTTGGGATCGTGTTCGAAGCCGTTGTGCCAGTCGGGATGCTCGAATCCGACCGCGAACACGGCGTCGCCGGCGAATGTAAGCCGATCGCCGCCGGATGACAGGCGGACCACGCTGTGCCCGGGAGTGTGACCGCCGGTGCGCTGGACCATCACCCCCGGCGCGACGTCGTACTCTTCGTCGAACAGTCGCAGCTGATTGCGGTACTCTTGCGCGAACCGCTTAGCGGCCGCTCTGAGCGCATCAGGAAACCCCTCTGGCATGTCGACCTGCGTGAAGTCAGGCGCCTCCCAGAATTTGACCTCGGCAGCCGCCACGTGGATCCGCAGATCCGAGCGCAGCCGCTCCTTCACTCCGTCTACGAGGAGCCCGCCGACATGGTCCATGTGCATGTGAGTGAGCACCACGTCGGTCACAGCCGCGAGATCAATGCCAGCGGCCTCCAGTCGCCTGACCAGTTGCCCGGCCCGCGGCAGGTTCAGGTTCGGGTCCAGCCCCAAGCCGGCGTCGATGAGGATGGTCTGGCCGCCGCTGCGGACGACAACCACGTTCAGCGACCAGTCGAACGCGTCCGATGGCAGGAACATGTCGTTGAGCCACGCCGCCCTTTCGGCCGTATCGACGTTGTGTCCCAACATCTTGGTCGGGAGCGGCAGCACTCCATCGCTGACAACAAGCACATCGATCTCACCGACCCGCACCACGTAGCGCGATGGCACCAACTCCTCTCCTCGCACACGCGAAGAGCCAACGTATCCCGGACCGGTTCGTCTGGCATCGGCAGGTACTACAGCAGTCATCGTCATCCCTTCCATGGGACGCGCGCGCACCTGGCACGTCAGGATCACGAAACGCGCGTCATCGACAGAGACGAGACGGTGTCGGCAGATGTGACATGAGTGAAGAGATGTCGAACCATCGCCCATGGATGTTCGTTTCGCCACGACAATTTCCTGGAGCAAACGGCCTCTTTTCGACCCAGGTCGGTCGGCGATGCCTCGGCGAGACTGCTCCGAAGCGGACGTCCGAGCGTGAACGAGCCACTTGTCTGCCTGTCGAGCAGGAATGTGGCGTGGCGTGTCACATCTCTGCGGGCCAGCTCGTCGTAGCTTCGAACGTCGATCGCCGGCGTTCCGAGCACTGGGATCCGTCATGAGTCAGAACAAGCGGCTGGTGTGGACTGAGGTGGCGCCGCAGGGCGCGAGGGCGCTCTTCGGCATCCACCACTACATCACCACGGGCACCGAGCTACCCCACGAACTGATCCACCTCGTCTTCTTGCGCGTGTCGCAGATCAATGGCTGCGCGCATTGCATCGACCTACATACCCGTGATCTCCTCAAGACGATGCCGTTCGAGAAGGTCGCCCTGGTTGCAGTCTGGGCCGAGGTGCCCCACCTGTTCTCCGACCAATACCGAGCTGCGCTCGCGTGGGCGGAGGAAGTCACACTGGTCAGCGAGACGCACGCTTCCGACGAAGCCTATGCGGCCGCGAGCGCGGCTTTCACGGCAAAGGATCTCGTGGATCTCACGATTGCCATCGCGGCGATGAACGCATTCAATCGGCTCGGAGCGCCCTTCCGGCTTCCAGTCGTCGCGAAAGCCTGAGCCTCTTCCGAGCACGACTATGGCTGAGGCGACGGTACCTTCCTGGGCTGCCAATCGATGAGCAGACCGGAAGCTTTCCATCTGCCTCAGTCAGTCAGAGGCACAAGTCTGTGGGACTGGACCTAGCCGTTTGCGGCCTCTCCGCTTCGGAGGAGGCGGGCAGGTTCACCAACGAGCGAGGGCCGTCGCGGCGGTCGCGGCAATGGCGGCGACGAGGCAGCCCTCGACGAGCGAGGCGACTCCGAGTTGCTCAAGCCCGCGCCATACCGCCATGACCAGCAACATGACGGCGATGGCCATGACGCGCGCGCCAATGATCCTCATCGACCCTTCCTCGCCGATGAACGCCTTGCCGTATGTCCATCCGGGCGAGCCGCCTGTGGGTTCCCGAAGCCCGGGTTCCCTTCATCCGGAGGCGCGTTTGATGGCTGCGGCTGAGCGCCGGCGCTCACGCCGTGACGACCTGTAGGGCCGTGCGCTCGGCCCTGGCGGACAAGGGCCATCCTGATCGTTCCGACCTGCTGGATGAGCCGGGCCGGGGCGGCGGGACCACCAGCACGTCCGCCTGGCAGGCGGCGAGGACGGCTTCGGTGACGCTTCCCAGCAGGGCCCTCCTGAACCCGGTCCGGCCACGCGTGCCCATGACGAGGAGCTCGGAGCAGGTTCGCGCCGCGAGGCTGGCGATTACCTCGTCCGGGCGCCCCTCCTCCGTCCGCCTCACCCAGTTCCGTCTTGCGAGCCCCTCGGCTTCGAGAAAGGCTTCAGTCTCCTCCGCGTACACGGAGCGCCAACTCTCGACGTAGCCTTCGATCTGCTCGCGCGGAATGCCGAACCCCGACAATTTCGGCTTGCCCAGCACGTCGAAGGCGTGGACGACGGTGACGCGGGCGCGGTCTGCGAGGCCCAGCGACGCGACGCTGTGCAATGCCCGCGCCGACGCGGCCGAGAGGTCGACCGGGACCGTGACTTCGGCGTAGGGACCCACGACGGACCGATTGACCACGAGGATCGGGCACGGGGCGGCGCGGATCAGGTCGCGGACCGTCCGGCCAAGGCCTTGCGCGTCCTTTCCATGATCTGAGCCGACCACGATCAGGTCGACCTGCCGCGCCGCCGCCGCGTTGAGCACCGGGTCGGGCAGGCGTCCCGGGACGACGAGCGAGCGGCAGTCCACGCGGAAGAGTTCCGGCACGACCGCGGCCTGCTCAACGGTCATGCGCTGCGCCTCGCGAATGTCCCGTGCGACCTGCCGGGAACCCGCTCCGTTCACGACGTGCATCAGCATGACGTCGGCTCCGGTCTGTTGCGCCAGGATGCCGGCGCGTCGCACGGCCCGCTGTGAGCGGGTCGAAAAGTCTGTGGCGACGAGGATGCGCAAGGTTTTCCTCCTGTTCGTACGGTGTCAGCCCAAGGCCGAATTTATGCGGGCCGAGCTGCCGGTCCCGGGTCCGGCGCCCCCCTTCGGCGCATGGTCCCGTCGTGCCCTCCAGCCAGGCGAGGCCGGCGCCGACGACGTGCACGATCCCACCCGGGGCGAGCTGCCCCGGGTTCTGATGTTTGATGATGGCCGCCGGCCGGGAGTGGGCCGTGCCGGGCCGGCACGGCACCGGGGCCTTCGTGGCTAGGCCTCGCGCGGCGCGGGCGCCCCACGGCCGCGGACCGGCTTATCTGAGAAGCGCCGGCCTATGCCCTCGACCGTCACGACGTGCTGGATGCCGGCATCGTCGATGCGGAATGGCATCCGGTCGCCCACCCGCAGGCCGAGCAGCGCCGTGCCGAGCGGGCTCGCGACCGAGAGTCCGCCCGGCAGGTCCGTGAGGTCGTAGGGATGCACGAGGAGCTGGCCTCGCACGGTCGGATCGTCATTGAGCCGGTAGTGCACCCAGCGGTGGACCGAGACGACCTCGCCCGGCAGCGCGCGCGGCGGGCACTGGGTCGCCCGCTTCAACTCCGACAGCAGGAAATCGGCCTGGCGGTCGCCACGGAGATAGGCGTCGAGCCCGAAGACCACGAGCCGGTCGAAGTCGCTGGTCGTGATGGTGATGGGCGGGAGTACATGGACCGCGTGCATCCTGGCACCTCACAGCATGGCCGGTCCCGCGCGAGCGGCGCGCGGCAGCGGCCCGGCGGCGACCGGGAGGGCGCCGCGCTAACGGACGAAGGGGTTGCTGGAGATCGTCCCTGGCCTCGGCCGTGACCCGTGACAGGCCGGCGGAGCGCCAGGGCTACGAGCCTGCTTGCAGGCTGCCCGAGCGCGCCAGGAGGCGGATGCTCTGAAGGCGGTTCGACATGACAGGGCTAACGTCGGGACGGCACCGCCCGGTGTCAAGCCGTTCGAAGCACCGTTGCCGGTCAGCGGCCGTCGGGTTTGACAACGGCTCGGGCGTCGCCAATCTTAGGCGTATCATGCCGACCGACGCGACCCTCAACCGTGGCCTGCTCCGGGCAAGCAACCTGATCGCGGGCAAGTAGCCCCGAGCCGACGGCGCACGTCCGTCCCGCTCGGGGTAGCCGGGACAGCTTCCGCGAAGCGCCCGACGGTCGGCCGAGAGGCTCGGCGGCACCCAATCCAGACCGATCCAACGCAGACCGCGGCGCCCGTAGCCGCCCGGTCCGCCCGTTCGCGCGACCACGGCCCGGCACGCCGGCGACGCGGCCTCGGTGCGTCCAGGAGACCCGCATGACCGACGACACGCCCGGGCCGTCCCCCGCCCCGGAACCCGCTCCCACGGACGCGGGCGACCGCAAGGTTGTCCCGCTGGTCCTGCCAGGGCTGAACCCGCCGCCCGTCCCCGCGGACGACGATGACGACGACCCCGTCCCACGCGCCGCCTGAGCGAGGATTTTGCGAGATGGATACGACGAAAATGGCCGTCGGCGGCCTAAACCTGCCAAAGATCAAGGTGACGGCGGAGGACCGCGAGCGCCTAGCCGGGCTGGCGTCCGCCGCGATGGACCGCATGCCGGAACTGGCGGGCTACCTGTCGGACGAGCTCGACCGGGCTCAGCTCGTGCGGGCCGGGAGGTCCGCTGTCGGGTTCGTGCGGATGGGCAGCGAGGTCGAGTTCCGCGACGACACGACCGGTAAGGTGCAGGTTGTGAGCCTCGTCTATCCGGGTGAAGCCGACATCGGACTGGGAAGGATCTCGGTGCTGACGCCGGTCGGCGCGGCCCTGCTCGGCCTGAGCGGGGGGCAGTCCATCGCCTGGGTGACCCGGACCGGAGCCGCCAAGCGACTGACAGTGCTCGACGTGCGCGAGCCGGCCTTCGCCTGAACCCGCCGAAGATCCGCCGGCTCCCCCGAGCATCCCCCACGTGCCGAGACCGACATGCCCGCTCCCGCCAGCCTAGAAGAACGCCCGCCGCTGGTCATCCCGACGACCGACCTGCGGTCGCTGCGGGAGATCGTGACCGCGACCCACCCGTCGGATCCCCGAGCCGCGGTAGCGGCATGGCTGGCGGAGGAGCTCGACCGCGCCGCGGTAGTCGCGCCTCAGGCCTTGCCGCCGCGCGTGGTCACCATGCATGCGGAGGTCTCGTACCGGGACGACGTTACGGACCAGGTCGGGCGCATGAAGCTCGTCTACCCTGGCGAGGAGGATGCGGAGGGACATGCCATCTCGGTCTTGTCACCGGTTGGTGCAGCCCTCGTCGGTTTGTCCGAGAGACAGTCGATCCGCTGGCGCACACCGTCCGGCGGGTTCCGTGGCCTGACCGTCCTTCGCGTGCTGTTCCAGCCGTACGGCGGGGCCGGTGCCGGCGATGGCCCGTAGGTCGGCATCACCATCCGGTGGATGCCTTCCAGGGCCGACATTCCGCGTCTTTCCCCTGGCATGTCAAAACATCTCACAGCCCTCAATCGTCCTGTTCCGAACAGAGGCATTCATGCGACAGGATCTCGCCTGACCAAGCGCAACACGTCGCCCGAACTCGTCGGCGAGTAGGCTTTTTTGGTAGCGCTTAGGTAAGAAGAACTATCGATGGAAACTGAGGACTTGGTGTCCGTTTCGGAGACTTTATCCTTCGGCTTCGAATGACCGACATGGGCGCGAAGCCGCGCGGCTGGTTTTGCGCGGGTTGGCCGTCCGACATGGCGAAGTATGGCCGAAAGCAGTTCGTCCGCCTTCGCGTTGACGATGTGCGGAAGCAGACGTCGTTACGGCGAGTTGCGGTTTGCGGCCCCTTCACCCCAGGCCTTTCCTGCCGACTCGTTCCCGCAGCTTGCACCTTCGCAGCCCGGGATCAGCGCGACGTCGTTAGCCGTCCTCGGTCTCGGCGCAGGCCGCCCAACTGCGTCGCGCGCGCTCGCCCGAGATCTCCAGCAGATCCTACAGGCGGCGCAATGGAAGGGTCCAAGCGAGCGCGGCGTTGAGGAAGGCGAAGACCGCGACCGTTGCGAAGGCGGCGGAGAAGCCGCCGGCGATATCGTCTGCCGCCCGGATGCGCTCAGCCTCAGGCAGCCCCGCCAGGACAGACGGCCCGTGTCGAACCGCGTCCGCGAACGCTTCGGAGGCCCCGTACCGGCTCAACGCCGCGAACAGGACTCCCGCCACCAGCGTAACACCGATCGCCGAGCCGACTGAGCGCGACAACTGCACGACGGCCGATGCTGCGCCCAACTGGTCGGATGGGGCCTGGGACTGCATCGTGATCTGGGCCACCGGCATTGCCGAACCCTGAAACACGGCCACAACCGCCAGCAACGCTGGGAGGCCCCAGGGCCCGAGCACCGCGTTGGCGGGGCCGGATCCGAACGCCACGAGCAGCAGACCCAGCGCCGCCGCCGTCTGTCCTACCGAAGGGAAGACGGCCACGCGCCCGGTGCGCGAGACTAGCCACCCGGTGATCAGTGAACCCAGCCCGACCGTCGCCGTCAAAGGCAGCATCATCAAACCGATCTGCCCGGCCGACGCACCATCCACCGCCCGTAGGTGGAGCGGCAGGATCGTCGCCTCGCTGACGAGCAGCGCGCCGGAGCAGGCGGCCATGGCGTTGGCCCGCCACATGGCCGGGCGACGCAGAAGCTTCAGCGGGAACAGCGGCCGCGCCGCCCGCCGCTCCCACCACCCCAGCAGCACGACGCAGATTAGAGATAGCGCGATCTCAGCCAAAGCGGGGAAGGCCGTGGTGACTTCGACACCCTGCAGTCCCTCCAGCGCCAAGAGGAGCGGCACTACCGCTCCGGCAAACAACAGCAGCCCTGGCCAATCGAACGCGCCCGACCCACCGCCCCCGCCCCGGGCGGGCAGGCGTAGCGCCAGCAGCATCGCCAGCAGGCCAAGCGGCAGGTTCACCAGGAACACCGAGGGCCATCCGAACGCCTGCGTGAGCGCCCCGCCGGCCACCGGCCCGAACGTTGACGAGGTCACGATAACCGCGGCCATCACGCCCTGCGCCTGCCCGAGTTGGTGGCGCTGGACGTTCTCGGCCAGGAGCGCTTGGCACAGTACCATCAGGCCGCCGCCACCGAAGCCCTGGAGTATCCGCGCCCCGGTCAACGACAGGATGCCTGGGGCGCAGGCGCAGAGCGCGGACGCGGCGACGAACAGCGCGAGCGCCGTCAGCAGCAGACGACGCCGGCCGAGGGCGTCCCCGAGCCGACCGTAGACGGGCGCCGCCACGGTGCTGGCTACGAGGTAGGACGCGACGACCCAGGTCACCCGCTCCACCTCGCCGAACGCGCCGGCCATGGCGGGCAGGGCCGCGGCGACGATAGTGCCGTCCACGACGGCGAGGAATGTCGGTAGCAGGATGGGTGGAAACACCCGCCGGAGCGGTGGGTTCGTTGGCGTCATTCCAGAGCCGGATCCGCTGCGGTGGGCCTAATGACCCGATACGGCTGTGCAAATGCAACGTCGAGATGGCGGTCAGCAGCGACCTGCCATCACCTGCTGCGGTCGGGCGGCGTCAACGACGCCCGACGGCTTAAATCGGCAGGCCTTGGCCGGACGCTTCCGTTCTGCTTCGGAGCGAGGCTGCTGGAAAAGCGGACAAGCTCCTATCGACCCATGCCGGTCATACAGCCTGGCATCGGTGCTCCTCAGAAGCGTAGGGGTGGACGCCCCCTGGCGGCATCGATGTGCCAGAGTGGAGGTGTTGCAACACCACTGCAGGAGGCGTCCATGGGTGAGGTTAGCACAGTCGGGATCGATCTCGCTAAATCAGTCTTCCAGGTTCATGGCGCGGATACGAGCGGCGCCGTCGTTTTCCGCAAGAAGCTGCGGCGTGATCAGGTGCTGACGTTCTTCTCGACACTTCCGCGTTGCGTGGTCGCTATGGAAGCATGCGCCAGCGCTCATTACTGGGCCCGTGAGATAGCTTTGGCAGGCCACGAAACGCGGCTCATCCCACCAGCCTACGTGAAGCCGTTCGTGAAGCGGCAGAAGAACGACATGGCCGACGC
>NZ_FOZY01000045.1:0-28282 GCF_900116245.1 Methylobacterium sp. yr668
CGGCCGAGACCTGTGCGAGGACACGATCGATGCAGACCGCCGCTGAGACCGCCGTGCCGGCTCCGCCTCAGCTGGAGCCGTGGCAGGAAGACTTCTCGACGATCTACCGCAGCGGGCGGTTCGACCATCTCTGGTACGCGGCGCGCTATCCTGACGTCGGCCTGACCGATCTCTCTCCGCTCGAGCACTACGTGAAGTACGGCGCCCGGCTCGGACGGCAGCCGCGGCCGGACTTTCCGGGCACGCCGGACGAGGCGGTGGACGGGAGCTACGTCAATCCGTTCGCAGCCTGGATCCGAGCACGCGCTGAGACCGAGCCCGCGCCGGCCTGGAACCGGCCGGTCGTCTCGGTCCTGTGCATCACCTACAATCAGGAAGCGTTCATCCGCCAGACGCTCGACAGCATCCTGAGCCAGCGGACCGACTTCCCGTTCGAGCTGATCGTCGGGGACGACAGATCGAGCGACGGCACGGCCGAGATCATCGCCGAGTACGCGACGCGGCACCCGAACCTCGTCGCAATCCTGCGTCCGGAGAATGTCGGCGTCGTCAAGAACCTGGACGACATCGCGGGGCGGGTCTCGGGCGAGTATGTCGCCATCTGCGAGGGCGACGATTATTGGACGGATCCCGACAAGCTGCAGCGCCAGTTCGACTACATGCAGCAGCGGCCGGAATACACGCTGTGCTACCATCCGGTGAAGGTCGTCTACGAAGACATGCCGGCGGTGGAGGAGCAATACCCGGAGCATCCCAATCCGCAGCCGTCTCTATCGGATCTCGTCGCGCACAACTTCATCCAGACGAACAGCGTGTTCTATCGCTGGCGGTATCGCGGCGGTGAGAGGCTTGAGATCGGCCGTGGCATCATCCCGGCCGACTGGTACATCCACCTGATGCACGCCGAGGTCGGCCGGATCGGGTTCCTGCCCCAGGTCATGGGCGTGTATCGCAAGCACGCGGGCGGCATGTGGGCGGCCTTCGACACCGTGCTGGCGCGGCACAAGCGGCTCGGCAAGTCGGAGATCGAGTTCTACCGGCAATTGCGCAGCCATTTCGGCGGCCGCTACGCCGCAGAATACGAAGCCACGCAGAAGCGCATTTTCCGGCGCTTGGCCGAGGCCTATCTCGATGAGGAGGATCCGGCTCGACTGGCGCAGCTGATCGAGGACCACCCCGACATCGCCGAGGCGGCTCTGAATGAGTTGGGCCTGACCGCTGCCGACCGGCCGCGGCAGGATCCGGCCGCCCTGCGGACCTGGATCGAGGATCAGCTCACCGTCAGCGTCGTCGTCACATCCTACAATCACGTCGGCACCATCCGGCGCTGCCTCGACGGTGTGCTCGGCCAGCGCGGCCTGTTCCGGATGCAGGTGGTGATCGGCGACGACCGGTCCACCGACGGCACCGCGGAGATCATCGAAGAGTACCGCCTCCGCCATCCCGACCGCATCACCGTTCGATCGCGAGAGCGCAATCTCGGCATGCTGCAGAACATGCGCGACTGCGTCGCTGCCTGCACCGGCCGGTTCGTCGCCTTCTGCGAAGGGGACGATCACTGGATCTCCGACCGGAAGATCGGCCTGCAGCTGCGCATGCTGCGGACGGATCCGGCGCTCGACATGTGCTTCAACTGGGTCCTGCTGCACCACGTGGCGAACGGATCGTACATTCCGCATGAGGAGCAGGGCCGGTATCAGACCGGACCGATCAGCTTCCCGGTGCTCGCCCGGGCCCCGCTCACCGCGAACTTCTCGGCCTGCTTCTACCGGGCCGAGGCACTGCGCCGCGTGCCCGACGCTTTCTACGACGAGAAGGGCGCCGCCGACTGGCTGATGAACCTCTACATCGCCGACAAGGGCCGCATCGCGTTCCTGCGCGAGATCCTGTCGGTCTACACGATCCAGACCAAGGGGCAGTGGTCGGGTCTCGACGAGACCATCAAGAACCTTCTGATCGGGCAATACCAGAAGCGGTTCGCGACGATCTTCGGTGAAGGGCGCGGCTTCGAGAAGTTCGAGGTCGGTTGCACCATCGCCGAGCTCGACGCTGAACTGCCCGATGCCTTCGCGCGGGCCCATCTCGAGGCGCCGCAGGACCGGGTCTGGGCCGAAATTCAGGATGGGCAGGTCGTTTTCACCGGCTGGATCGTCGCGGCAAATCGGGAGAAGGCTACGCTCATCGCGGAGATCGACGGCGCGGTGCAGCGCATTCCCGTCGACGTCCACCGGCCCGACGTCATCGCGGCGGTCACGGGAGACATGCCGACGACGATGGAGGAGGCGCGCTGCGGCTTCCAGTTCGTGCTCCCCTACGCGCTGCACCTCGAAGTGCTGCTGCGGATCGAGGTCGCTCACGAGGTGATGCCGTGGCTGTCGATCATCCTCACGCATCGCGTAAAAAAGACGGATCGGCAGGCCGCCTAGGCGCCGGCACCCCGACGGTTCCGCCAGCGAAGCTATCCAGTCAGCCGCGATGACCAATGTCGTGCCGCGCGCCGAGACGGGCCTGCGGCGGCAGCTGGTGTGGGCACGGCGCTGTCCGATTGCGCCGGACCGTGCAACTTGGTTGAAAACTGGAAAGGCCGATCACCGGGATCCTTTGGATGGGTTCCGTTGTCGCGAGTCCGACATCGGGGAGAGGGAAGCCGGCCATGGCCCGGATCGAAAATCCGGCGATCGATCTCGATCGACTCGCCCAGGTCTCCACTCTCGCCGCAGGTGCACATCCCCACGGCGGCACCTTGTGCGCGATGGAAGCCGTGGCCTTCATCGCCGGCGAGCCGGTCTCGGATCACCCCGCCTGCGCGTCGCCGAGCATTGCGGCGTTCATCCGCAGCTGGAGCGATGGCCTGCCGCAGACCGAGCGCGATGCCTTGATCCGCCCTCTCCTGCCGCGCCTTGTCGGGACGCGCGGCTCGGAGGTGTTGGAGCGCCGGCGCGTCGCTCGGGTGGCCGACTGGCTCGTCCGGACCCACGTGCCCGCCTGGTTTCACCTCGCCAAGCTGATCGTCGAGGGAGACGAGCTGGCCGATCTCGCTGCGCTCCAAAGTGTGGCCGATCTCGCGTCCTTGTGTGACCACCTGAAGCGCGCTCGCAAACGCGCGGCCGTCGCGAACCTCACGCTGCGGCAGACTGGCCCCGAGGTCCGGGCCGCGACCTGGGACGCGGCCCACCGCGCCGCCTGGGTGACTGTTCGCGACCCGCTCGAAGCCGCCGGCCCCCGTATCCTCGCCGCCGGATGGGATGCCGCCTACGCGTCCGCCTACGCGGCGGCCCGAGCGTACGGAAAGGCGCCTCTAGAGCCGACTCGGCGCGCGCTGCAGGAGACGGCGCTCGCTCTGGTCGAGGACCTGATCGTCATGCCGGAGCCGCTCTCCCGTGGGACCGATCCGGCGCCATGAGCGGCTGGCAGCCCACGGACTACGCCCTCGGCCAAGCCGGTTTGGCCTTGGCGGGGGTCCGCTGCCTCGTGCTCGGCGGCGGCGGCTTCCTCGGGCTAAACTTGTGCAACCGTCTGGCGGAGGCTGGCGCCGAGGTCACCTGCTTCAGCCGCAGCCACCCTCAGGCCGAGGTGCTCGACCGCCGCGTCATCCGGGTGACCGGCCAATTTGGAGATCGCCTCGCCATCGCCACCGCGGTCGAGCGTCAGGACGTCGTCTTCCACCTAATAGCCGGGTCGATCCCCGAAAGTTCTAATCGGGATCCATCCGCGGAGCTTGGGGCGACGCCGATCGCCACCCTGCACCTGCTCGAGATCTGCCGTTCGGCCAGGATCAAGAAGCTCGTGTTCTCGTCCTCTGGCGGTGCGATCTACGGGGTCCCGCACGCTATCCCGATCTCGGAACAGGCGCCGACCGACCCAATTTCGGCTTACGGCATCAGCAAGCTGATGATTGAAAAGGCGCTTTACCTGTACCGTCATCTCCACGGAATCGATTACCAGATCCTGCGGATCGCCAATCCGTACGGCCGGTTTCAACTCGGCACCAAGCACCAGGGCCTGATCGGGAACTACATCTTCCGTGTGCTTTCTGACTTGCCGCTGGAGGTCTGGGGGACCGGAGAGGTAGTGCGCGACTTCCTGCACGTCGACGACGTCAGCGATGCGTTCCTGGCCGCGGTCACATACGATGGGCCTCACAAGGTTATGAACGTCGGCAGTAGCCTGGGGTTGAGCATCAACCAGATTATCACCGAATTGAAAGAGGCATTTGGGCGGGATCACCTCCCCTGCGTCCACAAGTCCGGCCGCGCTGCTGACGTGCCCGCCAACGTGCTCGACACCGCGCTGATCCGTTCCGAGCTCGGCTGGCAGCCGCGCGTCGCCCTGCGCGAAGGGCTCATCAGTACGATCGCCTGGATGCGTGCGCATCTGGCGGAGACGCGGGCGGAGCGGCACTGAGCCCCGCTGGCGAGGGGCGATGTGACGTGCGCGCGATTCCCATCGCGGCTCACAGCGCGAGAGAGCCAGTTTGGCAGGTCTAACCATCACTTCGCCCCGTGGCGGCCACGATTGTCGGCGACAGCGCGACGCGAGCCGCGAGGAGACCGCATGTCCTTCCTGCACGATCTGCCGATCGCCGACCTAATCGCGCATTACGGCTACGTGGCTATCTTCGTCATCATCACGCTGGAGAGCGCCGGACTGCCGCTGCCCGGCGAGACAGTCTTGCTGACCTCGGCGGCCTATGCGGGCAGTACCGGTAACATCAACATCGCCACCGTCGTGGCGATCGCCGCGGCTGCCGCCATCCTGGGCGACAATGCCGGCTACTGGGTCGGCCGCCGCTGGGGACTGCCCCTGCTCCTGCGCAAGGGGCATCTGATCGGGCTCGATCACGGCCGGCTCAAGCTTGGCCAGTACCTGTTCCGCCGGCACGGCGGGAAGATCGTGTTCTTCGGCCGCTTCACCGCGATGCTCCGGGCCTACGCGGCGGTGCTGGCCGGCGTGAACAAGCTCGACGCGCGCCGCTTCTTCGCCTTCAACGCCCTTGGCGGCGTCGCCTGGGCCTCGATCATGGGGTTCGGCGCCTACCTGTGTGGGCGATCGATCGAGAACGTGATGGGACCGCTCGGCCTCGGGCTGCTGGCCTTCGTCCTGCTGGGGGCCATCGCGTTGTGGCTGTTCATGCGCAGGCACGAGGCACGCCTGATGGCCGCCGCCGAGGCCGAGATCCCCGGCCCGCTCGGCGGGAGGCTAAGCGAGACGCCGGCCGAGCCTATCCCGGGGCACGGCGTCGTGCACCCAGATAGTCCTGTCCAGTCGGACTTCCAGAATCAGATCGAGGGGCTCCTGGCTCAGCGGGAGCGCGCGGCGCCGTATCCCACCGGGCGCGTGGCCGCCCGGACCCGGCGCGCGCCCTGGCCCCTGTGGTTCAAGATTTCTGTGCTGCTCATCGCCTCCGGCGCCGGTATGGCGGTGATCTCCTGGCACGACGGCGTCACCGGCGGCCTCTACGGACGGCTCATGGGGCATATCGGGATCCTCGGCATCGCGCTGATCCTTGTTGTACCGGCCGCCCTCCTGCTGATGGTCGGCTGGCGGCTTCCGCGTGCGGAGGGCGAAAGCGAGGTGAAAACCGAGGAGGCTATCCGACTAGCGGCCTGACTGGGCGCCGGTCTGCGCCGAGTTCCGGGTGCAGGCCGAACCACACGGCGAGCTGCCGGAATTCCTTGGCTCGCACGAACCTGGAGGCTGCCACCATCGGGTCTGGGCCGTGATCAGGACGGGGAGGGGTGCTGGCCCGCTGGGTCGTCTCGGTGAGCTGCGCCAAGGCAACGCTGATCGTGGAAGCCGACGGCGAAGTACAGCGCATTATGGTGGACGTTCACCGGCCGGACGTGATTGCGGCGGTGCTTGATGACATGGCGACCACGATGGGGAGACCCGCTGCGGCTTCCGCTTCACCCTCCCCTACGCCCTCCATCTCGAGGTGCTGCTCTCCATCGAGGTAGAGCACGAGGTCGTGCCCTGGCTCTCGGTGATCTTCACCCAACGGGTGAAGCGGATGCCCGAGCAGGGCTGATCGCGGGCGGGGCGCCGCGACACACGGGGCGGCGCCCTTCGATCCGGCCCTATCGCCGCAGACCGCCGAGGAGGTGCCGCACCCGGGCCAACGGCGTGCGGGCGCACGCCTGGTCCAGGGCGCCGCGGATCTCGGCGGCCAGCCGCGTCGCGACGATCTCGCGGGCGGGATCGTCGTAGTGGACGATGTCGTAGAAGGTCCCCTCCTTCCGGTCGCAGAAGATCCCGCTGAGGTCGAGGGCCGTGAAGGTGCGCCGGTACGGGCGCCGCGCCGCGAGCTGCGCGGTGAAGGCCTCCAGCTTTGCGTATTGCCGGTCGAGATAAGCCAGGAACGCCCCCGAGGCGACGCCGCGCTCGGCCTCGGTGAGGTGGCGCTTGCGCAGGATCGTCGGCTGCAGGATGCTGATGATCGGCACTCCGTGGTCGTGCGACAGCTTGGTCAGCCGGTGCGCCGCCAGTTCGTAATGGTGGATGATCGCATCCTCCCAGCCGGGGCTCTGCCAGCCCACCTCGACCCGTAGCCGCTTCAGCTCCTCGTAGATCAGCGTGATCAGCGCCTCGTAAGAAAGGCCGTCTTCGCGGGCGCGGGGATCGTGCGTGTCGAAGAAGTGGTCGTATAGCCGCTGGGTGATGAAGGCGTTGTAGGGGTGGCCTGGCCGGGGATCGTAGGTCCAGGGCTGGAACAGGTCGGTGCTGCCGCTCAGCACCAGGATCGCGTCGGGGCTGTAGGTCACCAAGCGCGACCAGATCAGGTGGGTCATCTGCGTGAGGCAGCTCGACATCACCCCGAAATTGTAGACCTTCGCGCTGTCGAGGCCGCCCGCCCGCAGGATCCGCTCGATGCGGCCCGGCAGGGTGTTGGCGATGTCGCCGCCGTCGATCGTGGTCGAGTCGCCGACGACCAGGATCCGGGTCTCGCCCTCCGGCTTGCGCGCGACGATCGGGACGGCGTTCAGGAAGCCGTCCGCGTCGAACGGGGTGCCGTAATGGCTCGCCCCCGGCTTGCCGGCGAACTGGATGAACGGGCTCGGATAGCGGGTGTTCGAGTCGAGATAGCCGAAATGGTGGAGGAACTTGCGCCGCCGCGCCGCGTCCTCGCTTTCCGGCGGCGGCCAGATCGGCTCCAGATCCGGGACCGTCAGAACCGCCAGCGTCGCCGCCTCGAGCGCCGCGAGGCCGGCCGCGTTGAGGCCGATCCCGTCGTCGCTGTAGTCGGGCCGCAGCGCGCCCGTCTCCGTGGCTAGGACTGGATCGTAGTCGATGAAGTGGGCCCCGTATTCCTGCACGTGGTCGCGCAGCCACGCGTTCACCGCACCGATCAGCGCAATCGGCCGCCCGGCCGCTCCGGGCGCGGCCATATCGACCGGCACGATCGAGCCGACCCAGGTCCGCACGTACAGGTCGCTCGTGTCCCGCAGAATCACGGCGATATCGGCCACGATGCCGTCCAGCGTAGGCGTGCGCGCGCCGTTGAGGATATCGTCGCGGCCGCAGAGCAGGTGCAGGCCCTTGGCTCCGTAGAGGGCGATCTCCGAGCGGAGCCGGCGCGCTGTGTCCCGGACCGACTGGCCGGCGATGCCGCGGCCCACGGCTTGCGGTCCGGAGAACAGGGGCGGGTTCTGCGCCGTCCAACTGGCCGTCACCGAATCGCCCAGGAATAGGAAGGGCCCGAACGGGAACTGTGGCTTGTCTTGCATCGGCGTGCTCATGCCGTCGCGATCCGGGACGGCGTCAGCGCGCCGCGAAGACCTCGATCCCGTCGAGGTGCAGGTGCTGCTCCTCGTCGAGATCGATTTTGAGGTGGCGGAACCGCGCGTTGTCGAACCGGAGGTGGAGGGGCAGGCCGGGATGGCAGTGGGCGTCCACGGCGTCGAAGACGAGGCGGTAGTCGCCCTCGGTCTCGCCCAGCCAGACCCGCATCAGCTGCGCCCGCTCGCTGAGCTGCCCCCAGCGGTTGTAGATCCGGATCTCCGAGACCCGCTCGACCGCGCCGAGGTCGAGGACGAACCAAGGGTTCCGGTCGAGCCCGGTGTGGAAGAAGAACGACGGGTCGCCGGTGGTGCGCTCGCCGTAGGTGCCGGTCGTGCCCGACCAGGGCGAGGCGGAGCTCGCCGTCCAGGTCTTGCCCAGCGCGATGTTCTCGGAGGGCCGCATCGCCACCAGCGTGTCCATCTCCAGCTCGTCGATCAGCGTCCGGATCTGCTTGGACGGCTGGCGCAGGGGCGGGATCTCCAGGTCGAGCTTGTAGATCAGGTTCGACAGGATGCTCTGATCGAAGCGGTGGTCGATGAAGCCCTCGAGATCCGGCAGGCCCATCTGGTTCGGGATGTCGGTGACGACCCGCGGATCGCCCGCGTAGCGTAGCCACTCGGCCACGAGCCGGCGGGTGGCGGGGCTCACCATGAAGGCGATCCAGGAGGCCTGGATCTGGTCGGCGTCCCAGTAGCGCGCCGCGTCGCACTCCATCAGCACGAAGCAGTCGCGCTTGGTCCAGGCCCGCTGCGGCTTGCCGTGCAGCACGCCGACCGCGACCCGGCGCTCCGAGCCGTCGAGCCATGTGAGCAGCGGCGCCACCGGCGGCAGCGGGTCGTCGCCGACCGCCTGCATGCCGGTGTCGCTGAAGACGACGAAATCGCCGTCGCGGCGCTTCTCCAGTGCCTCGGCGATGACGTAGGGCTTCCAGGCCCAGTTGCCGGCGCCCCGGGACCGGTCGAGGATCTCCCGGTGCTCCCGGTAGAACGGCGTCTCGCGCAGTCGGTCGGGGGACCAGCTCTCGATCGTGTCGAAATCGCCCGTGGCGGCGGCCGAGGCCACCAGCCGGCGCTGGCTCTCGACGTAGTGGTACTTGGCGGCGAAGCTGACCAGGGTGGTGTGGCGCGGCCGGAGCCGGCGCCGCAGCCGCATCAGCACCTCGGCCCGGTGCATGTCGAAGGCATTGACGCGCAGGGCCTCCGGGGATGGGTCAGCGCTGGCCAAATCTGTCCTCCGGCGGTGGCTCGAGGGCTTGTCACCGGTTTTGCCGGCTTCGGCAAGGCGGCCGCAACGGGGCTGGGCTCATGCGTCGTCGAACGCGAGCTTCTCGGCCGGATACTCGAGCATCAGCGCGCGGCGCTCGAGCGAGTTGTCCCACTCGCCGACCTTCGTGTAGCCGCCGGCGACGTCCAGCACCTCCACGACCCGCCCGATGGTCGGGATGCTCTTGAAATGCTGCGGCCAGCCGGAGGCGAAGTAGAAGACCTGCTCGACGTGCTCGGAGAGCTGGCAGACCCCCGGCCCGAACGTGCCGAGCCCGAAGACGAGGTAGCGCCCGTTCATCAGCGCCGCGACGTCGTCGATGAGGGTGCCGCTCTGGGTCGTCAGCGGCACGCCGATCTCGGCGATCCACGCTTCCAGCACCGGGATCACCGGATTGAGCCGGTTCTCGAACACCATCTTGATCCGGGTGACGCGGCCCTCCGCCAGGAGCCGCCGGATCACCATCTGGTAGAAGGCGAGCGGCGGCTGCGGGTAGGTCGGCGCCACCCAGGTGCTGAAGATGTCCCCCGAGCGGATGTGGATCAGCAGCTCGTCGTCGGGCTTGGCGGGGATCTCCGCCGGCAGACGGTTGAACAGCGGCCGGATGCAGGTCCGCACGATGTCCCGTGTCTCGTCGGGGCCTAGGGTGCCGGCGAGCTGCTGGATGCCGAGGTCGAAATACATCCCCGACAGGAAGGCGCCCGCCTCCGGCAGCGGCTCCGAGCCGGGGATGAAGGTGAGGCCGCCGCAGGTCAGCGGGCCGGTCAGGCCGATCACCTCGCTCCGGTCGGCGGCCGGGAGCTTGATGTATTTCAGGTTCAGGTTGCGGGCGATGCCGATGGCGAGCAGCAGCTGGATCAGGCAGTTGCCGAAGGCGCCGCACTCGTAGAGCGCGAGCCCGACCAGGGCGCGGGAGCGCGGCCGCTCGGCGCCGACGAGGCGGTAGGAGACGTAAACGTTCGCGCCGGGCCGCTCGTCGGCCATGTCGAAGGGTACGTCGAGCACGCGCCGCAGGGCGATGAGGTCGAAATCCGCTCGGTCGCACAGCACCCGCGCCTCCGGCGGCGCCCCTCCGGCGGGGCCGGCCGGGGTGACGCGGACGTGGCGCGCCCAGGCGCCCTCCCCGGTGGCGAGCACCAGGCTCGCGGGCCCGCTCCGGGCCGCGTCGAGGTCGGCCGCGCGCCAGGCCTGCCCGTCGTCGGAGAGGGCGAGGCGCGGCGGCGAAGCCGAGATGGCCGCGATCTCGACGCGGCGGATCGGGCAGCGGAAGCCGAGATCGACCTGGAAGCCCGGTGAGCCGGCCGGGTGATCGGTCGCGCCGGCCGCGGCGTCCGCGCGGTGCCAGGGCCGGCAGAACGCCGCATCGATCAGGTCGCCGTTCATCGCGTCTCGCGGTGCGAAGGGAGCGGTCCGGGGCCCGTGCCCCGGGCCCCTCTCATCGCCTTCCGACCCCCACTCTGTCGAGGCGGGCGCCCGGGTCCCGTCACCCGGGCGTGCGCGGGCGGACGCCGGCGCCCGCGGGCTAGCCGTCGAGCCCGAGCATCAGCCCCAGATTCTGCACGGCCGCCCCGGAGGCGCCCTTGCCGAGATTGTCGAGGCGCGCGACCAGCACCGCCTGCCCGTGCTCGGCCGAGCCGAACACCCGCAGCTCCAGCCGGTCGGTGTCGTTGAGATCCTCCGGCTCGATCTTCTCGCGGTGCGCGCCGGTGGCGGCGCCCGGCACGACCTGCACCAGGGGCTGCCCGGCGTACCAGTCGCGCAGGGCCGCCTCGAGGTCGGAGGCGCTGGGCCGGCCCGGCAGGGTCTCGAGGTGGAGCGGCACGCTCACCAGCATGCCCTGCCGGAAGTTGCCCACCGACGGCACGAAGATCGGCCGCCGGGTGAGCCCGCTGTAGCGCTGCAGCTCCGGCAGGTGCTTGTGGGCGAAGCCGAGACCGTAGAGCTGGAACGGCGGCGCCGTGCCCTGCTCGTAGGCCTCGATCATGCTCTTGCCGCCGCCGCTGTAGCCGCTGACCGCGTTGACGCTGATCGGGTGGTCGGCCGGGATCAGGCCGCCCTCCACCAGCGGCCGCAGGAGCGCGACGCCGCCGGTCGGGTAGCAGCCGGGATTGGCGACCCGCCGGGCGCGCGCCACCGCCGCCCCCTGTTCCCGGATCAGCTCCGGGAAGCCGTAGGTCCAGCCCTCCGCGACCCGGTGGGCGGTGCTGGCGTCGAGGACGCGGGGGCCGCCGCCGGGCAGGCTGTCGGCCAGCGCCACGGTCTCCTTGGCGGCCTCGTCCGGCAGGCAGAGCACGACGAGGTCGACCTCGGCGAGCAGGGCGCGCTTCGCCGCCGGATCCTTGCGGTGCTCCGGCGCGATGCTGCGCAGGGCGACCCGCCCGTCGCGCTCCAGGCGCTCGCGGATGCCGAGACCGGTCGTGCCGGCCTCGCCGTCGATGAACACGGTGGGCTTCGTCGCGCCTGCGCCAGACATCGCTCGTCTCGCTCTCTCGAATGTGCCTCGCCGCCCGAGTCGGGCACCGCGGCCGGGGATCAGGTGCGCCCGGTGCGACAGCCTGTCAACGGCCGTGCCGCGGCCTGAAAACGCGAAAGGGCGGCCCCCGCAGGAGCCGCCCTCTCCGTGACACCGGTGTGACCGGGTGTCTTAACGCTTGGAGAACTGGAAGCTGCGGCGGGCCTTCTTGCGGCCGTACTTCTTGCGCTCGACGACGCGGGCGTCGCGGGTGAGGAAGCCCTCACGCTTCAGCGGGGCGCGCAGCTCCGGCTCGTAGTAGGTCAGGGCCTTGGACAGGCCGTGGCGCACCGCGCCGGCCTGGCCGGAGAGGCCGCCGCCCGCCACCGTGACGGTGATGTCGTACTGGTCGACGCGGCCGGCGATCTCCAGCGGCTGGCGCAGGATCATGCGCAGCACCGGGCGGGCGAAGTAGGTCTCCACCGGGCGCTTGTTGATCGTGACCGTGCCGTTGCCGGGCTTGATCCAGACGCGGGCGACCGCGTCCTTGCGCTTGCCGGTGGCGTAGGCGCGGCCCTGCGCGTCCAGCTTCTGGACGTGGACGGGGGCCTCGTTGGCGGGGTCGACCGCACCGGTGTTCGACCGGTTGAGGTCGGCGAGGGACTGCAGGGTCGCCATGATCAAGCGCTCACGTTCTTGCGGTTGAGGGCGCCGACGTCGAGCGCCTGCGGCTGCTGGGCCTCATGCGGGTGCTCGGTGCCCTTGTAGACGCGGAGATTGCCGAGGATCTGGCGGAAGAGCGGGCCGCGGGGCAGCATGCGCTCGACAGCCTTCTCCACCACGCGCTCGGGGAACCGGCCCTCGAGGATGAACTTGGCAGTCCGCTCCTTGATGCCGCCCGGATAACCGGTGTGGTAGAAATAGCTCTTCTGATTGTACTTACGCCCGGTGAATTTCACCTTCTCGGCGTTGATGACGATGACGTTGTCGCCGCAATCGACGTGGGGCGTGTAGGCGGCCTTGTGCTTGCCGCGCAGGCGCATCGCCACGATCGACGCGAGGCGGCCGACGACGAGGCCCTCCGCGTCGATCACGATCCACTTCTTGTCGACCTCGGCGGGCTTCAGCGAGGTGGTCTTCATAGCCAAATCCCAGGGGTTCCGACGGACCGGACCCCGACGCGTCGGGATCCGCGGACATCGGGGTGCCGAAAAACGAGCCGCCGCGTGGGGCACACGCGGCGGCGGTGTCGGGTCCATAGACGGCCCCGGACGCTGGGTCAACAGGGAAGTTCAAGATCACGGAAAAGCTATTTTGTTCAGCGTGTTGGCGGTTGAGGTACCAGAGTACCGCTAGCCGTCGGAGCGCCGGCCCCGCTCCGCGATGGTCAGCTTCTGGACGCCCCTGGCCGCCAGCACCGGCTTCCGGGCGCTGAGGATCCGGGAGTTCACGCCGGTCCAGCCGATCTCGCCGGAGAGCCGGCCGTACTCGATCTTGGGGCAGCGGTTCATGATCACCGTCAGTCCGCGCGCCTCGGCCCGGGCGGCGGCCGCGTCGTCGCGCACGCCGAGCTGCATCCAGATCATCTTCGGCGGCGGCGTCAGCGCCAGTGCCTCGTCGACCAGCGGCCCGGCGGCGGCGGAGTTGCGGAAGATCTCGACCATGTCGATCGGCTGGTCGCCCAGCCCGGCCTGGACTTCGGCGAGGGAGGCGGCCACCCGGCGCCCGAGCAGGTCCTGGCCGGCGAGGCCGGGATTGACCGGCGTCACCGCGTAGCCCCGGTCGAGCAGGTATTTCAGGACGATCCAGCTCGGGCGCGCCGGATTCGCCGAGGCGCCCACCAGCGCGATCGTGCGCGTGCCGTTCAGGATCGTGCGGATCTGCGCGTCGGGGTAGCGGGTGTGCCGCTCCGCGAGCGTTGCCGCGTCGCTGGGCGCGGGTGGCCGGTTCTCGTGGCCCGTCTCGTCCATGGCGTCTTCCCTCGTCGTCCGGATGATCGCGGGTCGTGTCGCGCTTCTCGCCGCTTTCTGTGCCGCGTTTCTGGCCGCGCGTCGCGCCGCTGTCGCGGCCCCGGCGCGGCCGCCGTCACAGCCACCGTCACAGCCACCGTCACAGCCGCCAGACCTCGTAGCCCAGCCGCGCGAACGGCGCTTTCTCGAAGAGTGCCTTCACGTCCACGATCAGCCCGCCGGGCTTCACCCGGGCGGCGATCGCCTCCGGGCCGAGTCGGGCGTAGTCGCGGTGCGGGACCGCGATCACGGCCGCGTCGGCCTCGGTGGGCAAGTCGGCCCAGTCGACGAGGGCGATGCCGTACTCGGCCCGGGCCTCCGCCGCGCCGGCGCGGGGATCGTGTACCGACACGGCGCAGCCGAATTCCTCCAGCTCCCGCACGAGGTCGGCGACCTTCGAGTTGCGCAGGTCGGCGCAGTTCTCCTTGAAGGTCAGGCCGAGGACGATGACCCGCGCCGGCCCGGTCCCGCCGCGCCGGACGATCCGCTTCACCGTGCTGCGGGCGACGTGGGCCGCCATGCTGTCGTTGATCCGCCGCCCGGCCAGGATCACCTGCGGGTGGTAGCCGATCATCGCGGCCTTGTGGGTCAGGTAGTACGGGTCGACGCCGATGCAGTGGCCGCCCACGAGCCCGGGGCGGAACGGCAGGAAGTTCCACTTGGTCCCCGCCGCCGCGAGGACCTCCTGGGTGTCGAGGTCGAGCTTGTCGAAGATCAGCGACAGCTCGTTCATGAGCGCGATGTTCAGGTCGCGCTGGGTGTTCTCGATGACCTTGGCGGCCTCGGCCACCCGGATGGACGAGGCGGCGTGGAGCCCCGCCTCGATGATCGACCCGTAGAGGGCCTTGAGCCGCTCCAGGGTCTCGGGGGTGTCGCCGGCGACGATCTTCACCACCCGGGCGAGGCTGTGCTCCCGGTCGCCCGGGTTGATCCGCTCGGGCGAGTAGCCGACGAAGAAATCCGTCTTCCAGCGCAGGCCCGAGGCGCGCTCCAGGACCGGGATGCAGACCTCCTCGGTGGCCCCGGGATAGACCGTGGATTCGAACACCACGGTCGCGCCCGGCCGCATGTGCCGGCCGACGAGGTCCGAGGCCCGGATCAGCAGGTCGAAATCGGGGCACTGGGCCGCGTCCACCGGGGTCGGGACCGTGACGACGATCACGTCCGCCGCGCCCAGCGCGGTCGGGTCGTCGGTGATCGCGAGGTGCGCGGCGGCCCGGAACGCCTCCGCGTCGATCTCCCCAGCCGGGTCGTGCCCGGCCCGGTAGGCCGCCACCTTGTCGGCGGCGCGCTCGTAGCCGATCGTGGCCCGCCCCCGGCCGAACGCCATAGCGAGCGGGAGCCCGACATAGCCCAGGCCGACGATCGCCACGCTGTCCGCCGAGCCTTCCCCTGAGCCGTCTGCCGCTCCGTCAGCCACGCCGGATCCCTCTGCGGGCTCGGAGGGCGCCGATGACGATCCGGCCGCCGGGCGCGTATAGGGGCGGTCCGCGCCGGCGTCGACTCGCCTCGGCCCGCGCGGTGCGCGGCCCCGGACCGCTTAGGGGGCGAGACCATGGGGCGTGACGATGCCTGATCTCCGCTGGACCGAGGGGCCGGTCCACTGCACCGACCTCGTCGACGGGACCGGAAAGGTCTTCGGCTACGTCGGTCCCTGCGCCGCGGGCACCCGCGGCTACGTCGTCCAGTCCGGGTCGGAATGGCCGCCGCGCCCCGCCGCCTTCGCCGATCGCCCCGCGGCCGCGGCGGCCCGCGCCTGGGTCGAAGCCGCCGTGTCCGCGCGCGCCTTCCGGCCCGTCCGCATCCTCCGGGAGGACGTTGCTCGGGAGGACGGCGCGCCGGATACCTGATCGCCCGGCGCGGTTCAGGAACTCGTCAGGTTGGCTCGGCTTTGTTGTGGCGTGGAGTGGAGGCGCCCGATGGCCGAAATCTGCATCACGGAAGACCAGAACGGACGATGGACCGTCTACACCGCCGGACTGGTGGTGACGGACCTGACACGCGAGGCCGCCGAGGCCTTCGCGGCGAGCTACCACCGCCTCACGGCTGGCTGAGCGCCGGGCCTTTCCGGCCCATGGGGGCGGCCGCCCGGAGCGCCGGCGCAATCTGGCTCAGGCGCGCGCCGCGCTATGAGGTCCGCCAAGCCCCGATCGCCCAGTCGCGGGCAATGAGGTCGATTATCATGCACCTGTTCAGGCTCGCCGACGCCCTGCTGGCGCTGCCTGCTCCCGCCTCGGCGCTGTGCCGCTGCACGTGCATCCAGGGCGAGATGAAGGCGATCTGCCAGGAGACCGACCTCACGGTCCCGATGTGCCAGGGACTCTGCGAGACCACGATCCGGTAGGACCGGTCGTCATCCCGCTGGCCGGCGGCCGGCAGGCCTTCGAACCGGCCCAGT
Source organism: Methylobacterium sp. yr668 (assembly GCF_900116245.1). Taxonomy (NCBI): domain Bacteria; kingdom Pseudomonadati; phylum Pseudomonadota; class Alphaproteobacteria; order Hyphomicrobiales; family Methylobacteriaceae; genus Methylobacterium; species Methylobacterium sp. yr668. The sequence continues at coordinate 15,902 of NZ_FOZY01000045.1, forward strand.
CGACCAATCCCGCGCCGGGCGGCCTCGTGTCCCCCGATCTCAGCCTGGATACCAACCCGAACGGCACCCAGCTCGGAACGCCGAGCCAGCTCTCCGGGAGCGTCGGGTCGAGCCTGTCCTCCGGCAGCGGGCGCTGAGCCACGAAAAAGCCCCGCGCGGCGGGTGCCGGCGGGGCTGAAGGTTGAGGACGCCCGGTGCGTTACGCCGAGCGACTGCGCCTAGCATAGCATCATCCTGCGCGATGTGAAGATCTGGCGAAGAGCAACCAAGCTTATTTTTGCCAGATGCTCTCGAAGCAACGACGAATTCCCCGCTCGGCCGGGCCGGGCGGGGTTGATCTCAGTGGACGCGCGGCGAGAGATCGCGCGTGTCCTTGGTTCGGGACCTGTCCGGCTTAAGACTGAGTCTTCAGATAGGCAATGAGGTCGTTGATCTTCTTGTCGTCCGCGATGCCCTGGAAGATCATCTTGTTGCCGGGCACCTTCGTCTTCGGGTTCTTCAGCCACTCGTGCAGGTTGGCTTCGTCCCAGGTGATGCCGGAGTTCTTCAGGGCTGCGGAGTAATTGTAGCCCTCATAGGTGCCCGCCTTGCGGCCGACGACGCCCTTCAGGTCGGGACCCACGCCGTTCTTCTGGAAGTTGTGGCACGCCTTGCAGGGGGCGAACGCCTTCTCGCCGGCGGCGGCGTCGCCGGCGTCCTGGGCCTGCGCGGCGAGAGGCATGACAACGGCGAGAACTGCGCCGATTGTGAGCATACGCATGTGTTAACCCCAATTTAGAAGATAAGCTTCGCGTTTTTGGCAAAAAAAGCACGCGATGCAAGCGAAAAAATCTGAGCCTGAGCGCAGATTATATTGGTCGGTGCGTCACAGCATTTCGAGATCCGTGCCGCTCGAGCGTGGCCTGGCACGCCCGCGGAGGGGGGCGGCGAACCTGAGAATGCTTCCAACCTTGCCATGTCGGGATGTTGACGTGCGCCACGGCGCGATAATCCGTATGGTTCTGGAAAATCGGCCTCGCTACGGGATCCGAGGGCGGCGCGCACGAGAATGGGCCCGCCGCGGCGAGCCCTGCTGGGTTCTTGGGATGGGCGTAGTCGGTGCTAGGCGGCGAGTGGCAGCCGGATCGTCAGCGGGCGGGGCTCCGGCGCCACGGCGGCCCGAGCCATCGCGGCGCCGGCATCCCAAAGCACCGGCGCCGCGACCCGGGCGGCGAGGATCGCCGTCTCCAGGACGCGGGGCCCCGCGGTCAGCGGGCAGGGCATCGTCGGTCGTTGGCAGGTCATGACGACTCCGCGGATTCCCCGATTACCATGCGTCCGAATGGTTACCGCGATATCTTCACCGAGGGCGTGCGCGCAGATGTGATGCGCTGATCTGTGCTCTCAGGCCGCCGCGCCCTCCCCCGACCAGCCCCCATACCGAGCGTGCCAACCTTCGCCAAAGTGGCCGAAGCTTTCAGGGACGAGCGTGACGGCAGTTGGCGCAACGTTAAGTATCGTCAGCTATGGCGCACCAGTTTGATGACCTATGCAGCAGGGCTCTGGAAGACGCCGGTCTCCGAGGTCGGCCTTCAGACGTGCTGGCCGTGCCGCCTCCGATCTGGCGCGAAAAGCCTGAGACGGCGAAGCGGCTTCGTGGCAGGATCGAGCGCGTCCTCGACGCAGCGAAGGTCGAGGGTCACCGGCAGGGGGAGAATCTGGCGCGCTGGCGGGGGCACCTGGAGCACACGCTACTGAAACCTGGCAAGCTGTCCCGAGGCCACCACCCTGCCCCTACCCTACGCTGAGGTTCCGGCGTTTGTCGCGGCCCTGCGAACCGGCGTGGCCGCTTCCGCTCAGGCCCTGGAGTTCGTCATCCTGACCGCGATCGCGGCGGGGGCTTCGCGCCGGGAGGCGGCGCGGCGCTTCGAGGTCAGCCCGGCCAGCGCCGTGCGCTGGCACGGGACCTTCGTGCAGGAGGGTCGGACACACGCCAAGCCGATGGGCGGCGATCAACGCTCGCTCACCATCGAGGCACAGGCCGACCTGATCCGGCAGACCTACGAAGCGCAGCCCGAGCTGTTCCTGCATGAGTTGCGCGACCGTCTGGCCGAACAGGGTCTGCGGGTTGGGGTCAGCAGCCTGTCCCGCTTCTTCAAGCGCCACGGCATCACGCGCAAAAAACACCGGCCATGCCGCCGAGCAGGAGCGGGAGGACGTGAAGGCCGCGCGCCTGTCTTGGTTCGACGGCCAGCTCGATCTCGACCCGGACAAGCTCGTGTTCCTCGACGAGACCGCCACCAACACGAAGATGGTCCGCCGCTATGGGCGAGCCCCCGCGCGGCGAACGCTGCCGGGTCGCGGTGCCGTTCGGCCACTGGAAAACTATCACGGTCACTGCCGGTCTGCGCACCAGCGGCCTGACAGCCACCGCACTCTTCGATGGACCGATGACCGGCGCTCGCTTCCGTGGCTATGTCGAACAAACCCTCGTCCCAGCCCTCAGGCCCGGCGACACGGTCGTGCTCGACAACCTGCCCGCCCACAAGGTCAGCGGCATCCGCGAGTGCATTGAGGCGGCGGGAGCGAGGCTGCTCTACCTCCCGGCCTATTCCCCCGACTTCAACCCGATCGATCGCGCCGTCGCCAAGCTCAAGGCCATTCTTCGTGCCGAGGCTGCTCGCACGATCAGCGACCTCTGGGACACTATCCGACGAGCCTTCAGACACTTCACGCCAGCCGAATGCCGCCGCTATCCCGCCGCCGCAGGCTACGACGCATATGATCCAACATGATCGGATGCCGCTCTAGATCGCAGTGACGGATGATGGTGCTGTTGCCGATCTTCCGCGACGGGATCCGTCCGTGCTTGATGTATTCGAAGAGGGTCGAACGACTGAGGCCGATCGCTGCCGCAGCATCTTCAACCCGGTAGGCCAAGGGCATGAGAACCATCCCACGGCGCCGCTTCACCTCACTCGCCATTCTACACTCCCTTCTTCAGCCAGGCGTCGCACGCCCGATTCAAATCGGCCATCGTCTCGGGCGCCCGGCACTGCCGGCTGCGCTCGCGGTCTCCCGCCTGGCACGCGGTGAGGCGTGCGGCGGTTCGACAGGTTGGGTAGATGCGGGCAGTCATGATCTCGCCACCGCAACTGCTGCCATCGTTGCTGCGCTGCAACAGACGGTTAAGCATCGAGTCTCTACGCTGGAATCTCCCGCATGGAGGACATACGCAGCATGGCCAACAAGCACTTCGTCCACGCGTCCACGCACCCGACGGCTACGATCCGCCTCGGCAGCTTCGACGTGCCGTGCACGGTGCTCTCGTCCACCGAGGCCACTGCCCACGTGCGCGTCATCACCGCCGGCGGCATCCCGGAGCACCTGACCTTCATTCGTGAAGGCGAGATTCGGCGCGGCCGGGTTGCGCTGCGCAAGCAAGGGCCGCTTGGTCTCGATCTTTGGCTCGACCTGCAGGTGTCGCAGGATGCGCGCGCGGCCTGATAGAGTGCCGGATCTGAGGCGGCCTTGAACCGTCGGGCAGCAAACCTCATGATAGGCTGCGCTCATGCTGCCTTTGCGCGAGCGCGGAACGAGGTGGTCACCGCTGTGATCCTCTCTCGGGTTCGCGGACACCTCTGATACGCTCATGCTGAGCGGGGAAGGTGTCGGATGGCAAAGACGAGACGAGAGTTCACGCCCGAGTTCAAACGCGAAGCGGTCGCCTTGCTGGAGAGCAGCGGCCGGCCGCAGATGCAGGTCGCGGCCGAGTTCGGGATCCAGCCCTCGATGTTGCGGCAGTGGCGCGTTATGCTGAACGGGGCCTCACCCGGGCCGGGGCCTCGCGTCCGCTCGCGCGGCTCAGGCACCTGATCGCGCGGGCGCTGGCCGGCACCGCCGCGCTCTGGCCCGAGGTGGAGCAGGGCTTCGTCTTCGTGCATGCCGCCGCGCGCCTGCTGGCCAATCCCGCCGGTGAGACCGGCGTCAAGCTGCGGCGGCGCTTCGACGGCCTGCTGGCCGCGATGCAGCGTCACCGCTACCGCGCGGGCGACCTCGGCCCGGCCCTCGACCACTTCCGCAAGTTGGCGCGCAGCTACCGGCCCGGCCTGTTCCACGCCGCCGACCTGCCGGGCCTGCCCCGCACCAACAACGCCCTCGCAACAACGCCCTCGAACGGCTGTTCGGCTCGCAACGCTACCACGAGCGGCGCGCCACAGGGCGCAAGACGGCCTCACCCGGCGCGGTGCTGCGGGGTGCCGTGCGGCTTGTAGCCGGCATCGCCACGCGGGCCGAGACCCGATCCAGACGCGACCTTGGCCGGGTCGATCACGCCCGATGGCAGACATTGCGCGACGCTCTCGACCGCAGACGTCAAGCTCGCACCGCACGCACCCGCTTCCGACGCGATCCCGATGCCTATCTCAACACCCTCGAACAGCTGGCTTTGCCGTCCTAGTTTTTTTTGCACTTCCTGACAACGTGAGGACGACATGAACGACACCGCGGGCGCGGCGCTTTGCTCGACTTCATCGCGAGCCTCGAGGCGCCGAAGGGCTACGATACCGTCTACGCCAACAAGATGGCGCAGATGCCGAAGCCGCTCACCAGCATGACGCTGGCGAAGGTGATCCCAGACGGGCCGCGGCGCACGAAAGCCTTCGGCTCTTCAGCTTGCGGCTGCTACCAGTTCATGACGGCCACCCTGCAGGATCTCCGAAAGAAGATGGCCCTATTCGGGCACCAATCAGATTGCGCCAGACTTCCAGGATCGACTGGCGCTGCGGCTTCTGTGGCTCAGGGGCTACGACAAGTTCATTGCCATCACAGTCATCGACACCGCGGGCTGGCAGATCATCGTCCTGCTCAAGCCGGGGTTGAACCTCGTCGGCTCGCAGCTCACCAAGGCATCGGCCGGTGTCGCTACGTACTAAAATAAAGACTATGATCGAATTCATTCAAAATCTTAGTCGACGGCACAACCTCAATTTCGCTGAACAACTTTTCGATCGCCTTCAGATCGTTGGGCATGGAATGGTATTCGCGCACAATCGAATGATAATTATCGTTCAACACAGTTGAGAATGGATCCAGATTAGTCACAAAAACAATTCCCGTGGGCGGACAATCGACGCAAACAATGCGCAAATCTGGTCGATAACGCTGAAGAATGGGAACAATCTTCCATACGTCTCCTGTCCACCACATGTGGAACAGCCCGCCGGCGCCCGCCGCGACCGCAGAGCTTTCATCCCGGATCGCCATCTCTGCGTTAAGAGGAAGGCAATCGTGCATCCCAATCAATGTACTTTTGCGCGAGATTCGCTCTGTATTATAAAAATCTCGCAGCAAAAACTCAAATGTATGCATCCCATCCAAGAATGCCAAATCCGGCTCCCCCCCTGCAATCTCATGATATTGATAACGGCTGAAAAACTCATCGCTTCCAACACGAATCAGCGTGCAAATATTCTTGTTTGCAGAAATATTTGAATCAATATCAAAAAAAGGATCTACGCCGACCGCATAATTTGCGTGTATTTTCGATAAGAGTCGGCCGCGCTGAACGCCTATCTCCAAATATCTATTCACACAGCGCTTGCGAGAGAGAATCGATAGAAAATCAGAGTATAGAATACCACAATGTTCTGCAGGGATTACGGCTGACATACTATAAATCTCCCGCCAAAGCCTATATAGTCGCTTATCTGATGCTCTTAACATTTGAGCGGTCGAGATTACTGTCCAAGCAAAATATTTGCAACACTCTTTCTCGGAGGGTTGTTTGGCCCGCGAGGTCAGGCTCTTTAAAGTATTAGATGTATTGCAATCGAATTTTATCCCAAAACTCGCGAAATTTGAGGCGCTATCAAGCAGGCTGAGCAGTACCCGCGCGCTTCGCATAGCTGGTGCTGGGCGGGCGCCTAGGTCTTCCGTACTTCACGATTACACGCCGACTCGGGATGGGTTGGTCGGATGATCGAGCGTTGACCGAACAAATTCACAAGCGGGGTTAAGCCCGCAGGTAGCAGCCCGCTCTGGTGGCGGCCCTTCGACCACTGGAGATTCATCATGGCATCGGCCGCTTCCATCGCGGACGCATTCGCACGCCTGAACCGCACCGGGTTTTCCGGAGGCCGTTTGGTTTGGGTCAGGCGGCCAAGGCTTGGACCTTGGCCTGAGCATAGTAGCGCGCTTCCGCTTCGGCGGGAGGCACGTTGCCGATTGGTTCGAGCAGCCTGCGGTGGTTGAACCAATCGACCCATTCGAGCGTGGCGTATTCGACCGCCTCGAACGATCGCCACGGCCCGCGTCGATGGATCACCTCCGCCTTGAACAGGCCGATGATCGTCTCGGCCAGAGCATTGTCGTAGGAATCCCCGACGCTACCGACGGAGGGCTCGACGCCCGCCTCGGCGAGGCGCTCGGTGTAGCGTATGCTCACGTATTGCGACCCGCGGTCGGAATGGCAGACGAGGCCGCTGCCGGCGAAGGGGCGGCGTTCGTGCAGGGCCTGCTCCAGAGCATCGAGCACGAAGTCTGCCCGGGCCGAGCGCGACACACGCCAGCCGACAATCCGGCGGGCGAAGACGTCGATCACGAAGGCCGCGTAGACGAAGCCGCCCCAGGTGGCCACGTAGGTGAAATCCGCCACCCACAGCCGGTTCGGGCCCTCGGCCTTGAACTGCCGATTGACCCGATCGAGGGGGCAAGCTGCCGCCGGATCGGGAACGGTGGTGCGGACCCTGCGTCCCCGGACGACGCCGGCTAAGCCCAGCGTCCGCATCAGCCGCGCCACCGTACAGCGCGCCACCACGATCCCCTCGCGGGCGAGTTGCCGCCAGACCTTGCGCACGCCGTAGACTCGGAAGTTCGCCTCGTACACGCGCCGGATCTCGGCCGAGAGCACCGCGTCGCGCCTGGCGCGGGCCGGCAGCCTCTCGGGCTCGGAACGCCGCGCGGCATGGGCGTGGTACGTCGACGGGGCGATCGGCAGCACCCTGCAGATCGGCTCGACCCCGTAGAGCGACCGGTGATCGTCGATGAAGGCGATCATGTCCGCGACCGGCGGTCGAGCTCCGCCAAGGCAAAATAGGCGCTCGCCTTCCTCAGGATCTCGTTGGCCTGCCGGAGCTCGCGGTTCTCCCGCTCCAGCGCCTTGATCCGCTCGCGCTCGTCCGTGGTCGGCCCGGCCCGAACGCCTTTGTCGCGTTCAGCCTGGCGCACCCAGTTGCGCAGCGTCTCACCCGAGCAGCCAATCTTGGCGGCGATCGAGCGGATCGCTCCGTACTGCGTGTCGTGCTCGCCCTGGTGCTCCAGCACCATCCGCACCGCGCGCTCGCGGACCTCAGGGGAGAAGGGTCGGATATGCTTCGTCATGGCTCCAGTCTCTCAAGAGTTGGAGCCTCCGAAAATCCCGGCGCGGTTCAGCCTGCGCGCCGCCGGTTTCGTTGGCCGGGCGACAATGCTCTTAGACCTCGACTTGCCGAGGGTCGGTTACACCACCGGCGTCGGCGAGGACGAAATTCACGCCGTAATCGACGTCGAGGCGGCCGGCAACGGCTTCGACAAGCTCAAGCGGCCGAAGATGCTGTTCGAGCCGCATCGCTTCTACGCCAACCTATCGGGCGAGAAGCGCGCGGGCCGTCTCGCTCGGACTCGCATATCCGGCTTGGAAGCGGGAGTACCCGGCAGACAGCTAGCCGCGGCTGCATCAGGCCATGGCCATCGACGAGTCTGCCGCCCTGAAGTCGGCCTCCTGGGGCCTCGGTCTGATCATGGGTGAACCGCCCGGCTCCGGCCGCGGCGGTTTTTTCGTGGCTCAGCGTCCGCCCGGGCTCGAACTTGACGCCCCGCCTTCCAGGCTCGATCCAACGCTTCCAGAGAGCTGGCTCGGGGTGCCCAGCTGCTGTCCGTTTGGGCTCGTGTTGAGGTCACTATCCGGCCGCGCAAGCCCGCCCGGCGATGGATTGGTTGACTCAGCCACACCAAACTCTGGGCGGCCGCCGGCCAAGGGGATCACTACCCGGTCAGGGCGGATCGTCGTCTCGCACAACCCCTGACAGATCGGAACCATGAGGTCGGTCGGCTGACAGATCGCCTTCATCTCCCCCCGGATGCACGTGCAGCGGCACAACGCCGAGGCGGGGGCGGGCAGCGCCAGCAGAGCGGCGGCGAGCAGCAGTGAGCGCATTGTGGCCTATCCCGGTGCCCGCGGTGGGCGACGATGGCTGATAGCACAAGCGGCCGTTGGCTGGGATGCCCGCGCGGCCGGGGGTCCATCAGCCGCAGGTCGGCTGTGATCGCCTCAGTGCCAGACGCCCTTCTGGCCCGCGGCTTGGCAATTCCTCCCAGGGATTCACTCAGCCCCGCCGGCACCGCCGCGCGGGGCTTGTTCGTGCCTCGAAACGGCGGCAACTGCCACCTGGCCGCAGGATTGGCCGCCTGATCAAACCGACCGGGAACTACGCTAGAACGTCGCCTCTGCTCATCGCGAGGTTGGCCATGCGTCCCGTTCTGCCCATCCTAGTCCTCGCCGGCGCTTTCGTAACAAGCGCGGCGTCTGGACGCGAACCCTTTGCAGACCCTGCACAGCGCAGCGGCGGCGTCGGCAACTCTGCACCCGGTTGTGTGAACGTCCTTGACTATGGTGCTGTGGCTGATTTTCGAGATGGGGTGGGGCGTGACAATACCTCCGCTTTCCAGTCTGCCGCCGATACAGCCATTCGTCACGGCCGTTCGGTCTGCGTGCCCGCTGGAGCTTACTTCCTGGCCACCGGGTTTCGGATCGAGCAGGTGGACTCAACTGATGACGCCACGCCGCGGCCCTCGATCGTGGGCGATGGGGACGGAACCACGCGCCTCGTGTTCGGGCCTGGGGAGTTCGCCGGCATCGCGTATACGGCAGGAAAAACCGGTGCTGGTCCTCACGTTTACGCGGCGATCCGCGGCCTCCGCCTTGAGAAGGCCGATCACAAGGGCTCAGCCCTGCGCCTGACCCGCACCGCTTTTATCTCAATCGAGCGTGTGACCGCCGTGGGCTGGAAGGTCGGGTTGGAGGGCATTGATCTGCTCCTCTCAAGTGCGCGCGACGTTAGCCTCCGCTTCAATCGGTACGGGACGACGCTGCGTCGAGGCACCTTCTCACAACCGAACGCGGTAGCCTTTACCGACGCGCGGATCGACAGCAACAGCGAGTGCGGCATTCTAGCCAGCCATCCGACCCTGCTGTCCGTGCAAGGTGGAGAGATCGGCGGCAATGGTATGGGTGGCGTGAGCGACCGCCGTGGTGGCATCGTCATCGACGGAGGCCCATTAGAAGGCGGCGTCGGGCTCGTGGTCGATCATGCATACTTCGAGGGCAACGCTGGCGTCGCCGACGTGCTGATCCTGGCCGAAGGCGCCCCTGGAGTTCACGTCGTGCGCGCCTCGACTTTCAACCGGATTAGCGCGAAGGATTTCGCAACTAACATGATCCGGATATCGGGTTCGGCGCTGGTCAAGGTCAGTCTCGAGGCCAACGCGTTTAAGCGGTTGGGCGACTACGCTCCGAACCCGAGCCGCCCTTATGTTGATATGTCGGGCGCCACGCATCCGGGGTCCACCCTGGTGCTCGCGCCGTCGAATTTGATGGACGACCCGGATACGGAGGGAGCGCTCCGCTTACCAGCGGCTCGGCGCTGACGCTGTTCCGCCGTCTGGCCTGTATGGTCCCGGGATGTGGTGTGACGGATTGAGCCTGAAGCGTTCGGGCTCTTTAGTCCAGACCTGGAGGACATGCTCGTAGGGCGTAAGGCCGCGCAGGGTCTTCAGCCGACGGGCATGGTTGTAGGCGTCGACGAACAGCTGGAGGTGCGCCCGGAGCTGTTCGTGGGTCTCGTAGTGGTAGCGCTTGACCGTGGCATCCTTGATGGTGCGGTTCATCCGCTCGACTTGACCGTTGGTCCACGGATGGTTGGGCTTGGTCAGGCGATGCTCGACGCCGTGCTCGTGGCAGACGCGATCGAACATGTGGCGGCTGTAGAGAGCTGTCGGGCCTGAGCGGTTGCGCGGGGCATGGCAGAACTGGACGCCGTTGTCGGTCAGCACGGTGTGGATTTTGTACGGCACGAACGCGACCAGCGCGCGAAGGAAGTCCGATGCCGTGTAGCGGTTCGCTTCAGCTTCCAGCTTGACGAAAGCCAGCTTCGAGGTTCGGTCGATGGCTACAAACAGGTAGAGCTTGCCCTCTTCTGTCCTGACCTCTGCGATGTCGATGTGCATGTAGCCGATGGGGTAATCGGCGAAGCGCTTCTTCTTGGGCTTGTCGCCCTCCATCTCGGGCAGGCGGCTGATGCCGTGCCGCTCAAGGCAACGGTGCAGCGACGAGCGGGTCAGGTGTGGGATCGTGGGCTGCAGGCCGTAGAGGCAGTCGTCCAGCGGCAGCAGGGTATGCCGGCGGAAGGCGACGATGATCGCCTCATCCTCAGGTGTCAGGACCGTCGACCGAGCTTCTTTCGGCCCCATGGCGGCATCGGCCGTCGACTGCCGTCCGCGCCATTTCTGGATCGTCGTCGGGCTGACGCCGTAGCGCTTGGCCGCCGCTCTCACGCTCTCTTGACGTAGCTGTATTGCGCGACGGACCGCCTCCGTCGTGCGGGCGCTGCCGGGGACTGTCAGGAATTTCGTGTGGGGGCGGCCATAGTGGATCCGACGGAGGTTCCCGATGGCACGACGCAAAGCACCCCGTATTCCTGATGCGATCCTGGACCAGCTTCTGGCCGGCGCGGATCCGAAGACGGCCTTCGAGGCCGACGGTCTGCTGGACGCGTTGAAGAAGGCTCTGGCCGAGCGGGCGCTCAACGCCGAGATGGACCACCATCTGGCGGGCGAGGACGCTGGCAACACGCGCAACGGCTATGGCCGCAAGACGGTCACGACCGAGACGGGCCGGATCGAGCTGGCGATCCCGCGCGACCGGCAGGCGACGTTCGATCCGCAGCTGATCGCCCGGTATCAGCGCCGCTTTCCCGGCTTCGACGACAAGATCGTGTCGATGTACGCGCGCGGCATGAGCACCCGGGAGATCGTCGCGCACCTGCGCGAGCTCTACGGGATCGAGGTCTCACCCGACCTGATCAGTGCGGTGACCGACGCGGTTCTGGAGGAGGTCGCCGCCTGGCAGGCCCGGCCGCTGGAGCCGGTCTACCCGATCGTGTTCTTCGACGCCCTGCGGATCAAGGTGCGTGACGAGGGCGTCGTCCGCAACAAGGCCGTCCACATCGCGCTGGGCGTGCGCGCCGACGGCTCCAAGGAGATCCTCGGCCTGTGGCTGGAGCAGAACGAGGGCGCCAAGTTCTGGTTGCGGGTCATGAACGAGCTCAGGAACCGCGGCGTCGAGGACGTGCTGCTGGCCGTGGTCGACGGCTTGAAGGGCTTCCCCGATGCGATCCGGGCGGTGTTCCCCGAGGCGCTGGTTCAAACCTGCATCGTGCACCTCCTGCGCCACAGCCTCGACTTCGTGTCCTACAAGGACCGCAAGCTCGTAGCCGCCGCGCTGAAGGACATCTATCGGGCCCTCGATGCCGCGGCCGGCGAGGCGGCCTTGGCGGCCTTCGAGACGAGCGAATGGGGTCGGCGCTACCCGGCCATCGCCCAGAGCTGGCGGCGGGCCTGGGGCGAGGTGATCCCGTTTTACGCCTTCCCCGGCGAGGTTCGCCGGATCCTGTACACCACGAACGCCATAGAGGCCCTGAACGCCACGCTGCGCCGGGCCGTGCGCGCCCGCGGTCACTTCCCGACCGACGAGGCCGCGTTGAAGCTGCTCTACCTGGTCTTGAACCGCTCCGAGAAGGCGTGGAAGATGGGACCGCGTGAGTGGGTCATGGCCAAGGCGCAGTTCGCCGTCATCTTCGGTGAGCGCTTCACCAGGGCCATGGCGGCCTGATGTTCAACCCGCCGCCCGCACACGGAATTCCTGACACTCCCGCGCTGCCGTGGAGAATTTGGCCCATAGCGCATCCCTCGCCGCATGGTGGTCAACCGTACCACCACATCGCGGGATCAAACAGCTAGGTAGGGAACTCATACAACCAATTGCTGTCGCTTGCGTTTTCTTCCTGAGTTTGAGGTTTCCAGCGCAGGAGGATCGCGATGGCACGGTTGTTCTGGCTTTCGGATGAAGCCTGGGCGCGGATCGAGCCACATCTGCCTCACGGCCAACCGGGTAAACCTCGGGTCGACGATAGGCGGGTGATCAGCGGCATCCTGCATGTGCTGAAGGTCGGCTGCCGCTGGCAAGATACGCCCTCCGCCTACGGCCCGCACACCACGATCTACAACCGCTACAACAGGTGGTCCCAGCGCGGTGTCTGGCAGCGCCTGTTTGCCAAGATCGCAGCCACAGGCCCTGTCCCCGACGAG
>NZ_FOZY01000078.1:0-5850 GCF_900116245.1 Methylobacterium sp. yr668
CACCCCTTCGGCACGCTGAAGGCACGGATGGGGGCGACGCACTTCTTGACCAAGACCTTGCCGCGCGTCTCGACCGAGATGGCACTCCAGGTCCTGGCCTACAATCTGACGCGGGTTCTCAACATCATGGGAAGCCGGAAGCTCTTGGCAGCGATCCCCGCCTGAGTGAAGGCCTTTGATCGTTCACCGAGGGGCTGAAAAGCCGTCCAGCAGCGCCTTCAACTCAAACGGATGCGCGACCACAAAGGGTCGATCCAAACGGTGGAGCGCCTATTCTCGCAAAATTGGGCGGCACCCCAGCACAAAGCCGATTCTCGGCGTTTTAACACGGCCTGGGTCGGTCGCGGGAGGACCCCTCTGGGTAGATTTCAGTCAGCTCAGGTTCTGAAAGTCGTCAAAGAGGATATCGCCGTCCCGCCCACTCGCCGCCCGCACCGACATTGTGGCAGCCAAGCCGAATGTGTTCAGACTTAGCCGGCCTGACGGCCGGGGCTACGTTTTGTCCGGCTCGGTCGTGGGAGCTGCGACAACGCCCATCCCGCTGCCCATCTCCGTCCCGGTATGGGGCGGCACGCCGCTCGGGAGCACGGGAGCGCCTGAGGGCTCGTCCTGTACCTGTGCGAGGCCGGCTTCCACCTCATGGATGAGGTCTGCAAAGTCGTAGGGCTTGCTGAGCAGTCGCGTGCCCGGCGGCAACTCCTCTCGGAGATCTGATCCGGCTCCCGAGGTGACGATAATGCCGACAGTGGGCCAACGGTGATGAACGAGGTGGGCAAGGGCAACACCATCGCCCACGATGCCGCGTCCAGTGATCAGCATGCTCACAGGCATCGGTCCTTCGAGAACCGCCAGCGCCTCGGCGGCTGTGCGGACCTCTATGGTCTGGAAGCCGACGTCTTCCAGCATGTCGGCCGTGACCATACGGACGACCTCATCAGCCTCCGCGATGAGGATGGCTAAAGGCCTGCTGTTAGCCAAAACCGTGCTCCGTATGATCAGGCCGGGAGCGCTCACCGCTCTCAGGCACTGACGGCCGGGTCCGAAGCCAGTGATGATCCCTTATGCGCTATTTATTCGCCCAGGGCGATGACCGTGGTTTGTGGCGGCTCGTCACCTACGGGCGTACCCTGGCAAGTCCGCCTTCCCCGAACTGACGTCGCCGGGCTGTCGATGAATGGCGGCTTTCGGGAAGCGTCAATGCCGATCTGTACGGCCCGAGTGGGTCGGTCGCGGAATGACCGGAAAGGGTGGAAAGCCGGCGGTCCGCTCTGGAACAGCAAGCGCATCGGAGCGGACGTCGCGGTCCCACCCAATTCCGACCCTAAGCCGCAGCAGTGCCGGCCGGATCAAACGTGGTCATCACTGGGCGGAACGCCGTGACCAGATCAGGGTCGAGCCGGCCTGTCATAGACTGCACGATCCCGTAGGCCTGCCTTCCCGGCATCGGTGCCCGGTACGGCCGCCGCTCGATCAGCGCGCCGTAAATGTCGCAGATCGTTACCAGCCGGACGAGGTCCGAGATCTCAGGTGCCCGCAGCCCGTCCGGGTAGCCGGAGCCATCGAGCATCTCGTGATGCGAGCGGACCACCTGCAGCATCTCCCGCGAGAAGCCGCTATCCACCAGCATGTCGTAGCCCAGCGCCGCGTGCGTCCGCATCACCGTCATCTCTTCGTCGGTGAGCCGCCCGGGCTTGTTCAGGATCGCGGTCGAGATCCGGGTTTTGCCGACGTCGTGCAGCAGCGCCGCCTTGGTCAGGCGGTAGCTGTCCAGATCGGCAAACCCGAGCTTCGCCGCGAACGCGGCGGCGAGACCAGTGACGATCAGGCAGTGCCGGTGCGTGGCCTCGTCGAAGCGCTGTACCGCCCCGATCCACTCGCGGAGGCCACAATGCTGCACGGCTCGGGCGATCAGGCCGGTGCCGGTGCTCGCGAGCTCGGGCGTGACCATCTGGCCGGAGAAGAAGGTCCTGTCGAAGAACTGCCGGGCCTCGTCCGCCATCCGGGCAGCGACGGCGGAGCCACCGAACTCCAGAAGGCGGTCGATCCGAGCCAGCAGGCGCTCAAGCATGGTCAGGGCCGGGAGGATGTCGGTCGGAGCGAGGAGTCGAGCCTGGGCTTCGGCGCGAGCGGCGTTACCGTGGGTCAGGAACAGGAAAGGGGCGCCGGCCGCGCGCAGCGGCTCTAGCATCCGCTGCAGGCGCGCGATCGCCTCGGAGGTAAGCTGAGCGACGTCGCCGACGATCAGATCCGGCTGCACCGACGGCAGGCTGTCATCGTACAGGTCCTGGACGGTACAGCGCCGGGTCGGGCCGAGGGAACGCGCAAGGCGACCGGTCCGGGCCAGGTCGTCGGAGATCAACAACAGCCTGCCCAAGCCGGCCTCCATCTGATGCTGGGGCCGGTCTTACGTCCGGCCCGAAGTCGTGAGCGCAGTCAGAGGGTCGCTGGGTACCGCTGCGCTAGGCCGGCGAGGCCGTGCACGGTGTGAGCGAAGCTCTGCGCCGTGTTGGCGAGGCTCTCGGTCTTGATGACGAAGTCTCGCAGGGCTTCACGCATGTCCGGATCCCGGAGACCGAGCTTGATCAACGTGAGATCCAGATCCTCGATCGCGCGTTCCAAGGCGCAAGTCAGTTCGAGCAGCCTGTCGCCACCTGCTTGGATGTGAGGGGCTCGGGGGCCGAGATCCGCGCCACGTTCGTGCGCGGCGGCTAAGTCCGCGTGCAGTCGGTCGAACTGGTGCGTGCCGTGAGGCCGGACCGGGAGGGCGAGGATCTCGACCATAGCCATCTCAGGCGGCGCGGACGGTGGCGAGGAAGCGGGCGACCTCGGCACCGAGATGCTCGGATTGCCGCGACAGCTCCGAGGCCGCCGACAGGACCTGCGAGGCCGCAGCCCCCGTCTCCTCCGAAGCCTGCGCCACGCCGGCGATGTTGCCCGTCACTTCGTTCGTCCCCGCCGAGGCCTGCGCCACGTTGCGCACGATCTCCTGTGTCGCCGCACCCTGCTCCTCGACGGCCGCCGCGATCGACGTCGCCACGCTGTCGATCTCCCGGATCCGCCCGGTGATCCCGCCGATCGCCGTCACCGCCTGCGCGGTCACACCCTGGACCTCGCCGATCTGACGGCTGATCTCTTCCGTCGTTTTGGCAGTCTGGTCGGCGAGCGCCTTCACCTCGGTGGCCACGACCGCGAAACCCCGACCCGCGGCACCCGCCCGCGCCGCCTCGATCGTGGCGTTGAGCGCCAGCAGGTTGGTCTGGGCGGCGATCCCCGAGATCATCCCGACCATGTCGCCGATCCGCGCGGCGTTCTGACTGAGCGCCTGGACGAGGTGGGCGGTCTGGTCGGCTTCGCCGACCGCGGCCTGGGCGAGGTGGGCCGAGCCGGTCACCTGCCGGCCGATCTCCTGCACGGAGGAGCCGAGCTCCTCGGCCGCGGCCGCGACCGTGTTGACGTTGGTCGACGCCTCCTCGGCGGCCGCGGCCACGCTGGTCGATTGCGCAGCGGTCTCCTCGGCGGTGGCGGTCATCTGCTGGGCGGTGGCCTGGAGCTCGGTGGCCGAGGACGAGACCAAGCCGACGATCCCGCCGACGGCGCGCTCGAAGCCGTCGGCAAGCTCGATCATGGTGCGCTTGCGCTCGGCAGCCGCGGCCGCGTCGGCGCGGCGTTTCACCTCGGCCTCCTCGGCGGCCTTGCGGGCGACCATGGCCTTGATGCCCTCGACCGCCTGGCCGACGGCGCCGATCTCGTCGCCGCGGGTGGCCTCGCGGATCTCGGCATCGACCTCGCCGTGGGCCATCCGCTGTAGCACCCCCACCAGGCTGCCCAGCGGGCGGGTGATGCCGAAGATCACGATCAGGGCGGACAGCAGGGCGGCGCCGACGAGGCCGGCCGCGGAGGCGCCGATCAGCACGATCCTGGCGGTGCTCACCGCCTGCTCGGCATCGTCGCGCGCCTGCCGCAGCTCGGCGTTGAGGACATCGACCCGTTCCTGCACGAACTCGCGCATCTTTTTGCGCGAAGCCGCAGCGTCGATCAGGAGAGCCTTGGTCGCGCCGTCGTTGTCGTTCTTCAGGCCGAGAGCGGTTGCCCGATCCTGCGCGGCATAGAACTCCTCCAGGATGGTCTTGAGCGTCTGATTGGCGGCTTTGCGCTCTGGTGTGTCGGCCAAGGAGATCAGGGTTTCGGTGGCCTCTTTAGTAGCCTTCAACGTGGCGTCGTAGCGAGCCTTGTAGGCGGCCATCTCCGCCTCACGGGTCTCAAGGATGAGATTGCGTGACTGAATGGCGAGTTCGTTGACATGGGATCGCAAGCTCAGGATCCTTTCGAGCCGAACAGCTTGCAGGTCGACGATCGTGCGGGTTTGCTTGGCAAGTGCGTCGAGGCATGTAATCGCATAGACCATCAATCCCGCGGCAATGAACGCCATTAAGGCGAGCGGCACGATAGCCTTGATGATGATTTTCGAACTGCGCAGCATGGATATGCCCTAGACCGACTAATCCCGATCAGATCATATGGTCCGCCGCATATTACTAAAAATCTAACGTTTTCAAATTTTAAGATTGTCGACTTCTAGGAATGATTTATTCGGAGTCGATCTCATATTGAGTGCATTTGAATCCGTGCGCGCGTCGGGTCTCGAACATTATCGAAGAAGGTCGGGCATATTCACGCTCCGGACTCGGGTGGGAAATCATCCGGATATGACAGATCGATCTCGCGCGCCGCCGCTTCCCGGCAGTCGGCCGGGATAAAGCTGGTGCGACCCATGACGCCCCAGAAAGCACTCGAAGCCCCCCCCGCGCTCGCGACATGCGCGCTACGGCACCCTGCGTTGGACAGCAATCATCGCAATGTCATCCAAGCGACAATCTTCGTGGCCCTCAGCACTCTTTCGTCTGCGATTTCAAGCAATAGTATTTGTGAAAGATCATGACCTCATCTTAAATGATTGTATTTTAAATAATCTCACTATTCATGGATGAAGTTTAACGTTCGAATCTTTTCTCCCGCGCGTATAGTCAATTCACGACGCGAACGTACGGGAGTGAACATACCGATGGATACTGACGCAGTCTTTGCAGGAAACAGCCACCTCGATTGCGGCGAGATGACCGCTAACTTAGTGGCGGCGTATGTGTCGCACAATCGCGTCGCAGCCTTGGAGGTGCCTGCACTGATTACGGCGATGGCTGCGGCCTTCACCGGTCTTCAAACTTCCGATCAGTCGGCTGTGTCGGGAAGCAGAAGGGTTACACCGACCCAGATCCGAGCGTCGATTAGGCACGAGGCGTTAATCAGCTTCGAGGACGGCAAGCCGTACAAGACGATCAAGCGGCATCTGACGGCGTGTGGCCTGACGCCGGAAACGTACCGAGCTAAGTGGGGCCTGCCAAGCGACTACCCGATGGTGGCGCCTGCCTACGGGGCCGAACGGTCCAGGATCGCCAAAAGCTTGGCTATGGGTCGACCTCGGATCGGCCGCTAATCGGAAGCGCTCGACGGCCCCGGGGCGACTGGGTTGGGTCGATAGGGGGTGATCGGCCCCCACGAGGTGGTCCAAGGTCAAAGTTAGTGCAGTGTCGGTCGCTGGACCACGGCGAGCTTGGCCGGTGCAGCCGGCCAAGCGGCTATAGCTGGCACGAACACCTCTGGCGCGGGCGGCCGGTAGCCCAATGCGCCATGCGGCCGAACCGTATTGTAGTGCCGTCGCCAGCCCTCGATCATGATCTGCGCCTCCTTGAGCGTGTAAAAAATCTCGCCATTCAGCAGCTCGTTGCGTATCTGTGCGTTGAAGCTCTCGACATATCCGTTCTCCCACGGCGAGCCAGGGCTGATGTAGGCCGT
>NZ_FOZY01000020.1:0-97847 GCF_900116245.1 Methylobacterium sp. yr668
CGCACCGGAGACGAAGGCGTTGTTCCGGTTACGGCCGAAGTCGAGGTACTGGGCGTCGGCCTCGACACCGATCACGAGGCCGGAGCCGGGGGTGATCTGCCAGTTGTAGCCGATCTGGCCACCGCCGGAGAAGCCGTCCTGGCTGCGGTTGCGGAAGGAGGCGACGGTGCCGGGGGCGGCGTAGGGGAAGGGGACGGCGAAGGTGTTGCCGGTGTTGCGGTCGCTGGCGTCGAAGGCGTAGCCGGCGTTGATACCGAAGTAGGCGCCGGTCCAGGTGAACACCGGGACGGGGGTGAACACCGGCGGCGGGGCGGCGCGGCGCGGCAGGTCGGCGGCCGAGGCGGCGGCGGTGAGGGCCGTGAAGGCGGCCAGCGAGGCCAGGAGCTTGGTCATGTCGGTTCCCCGAATGTGTGATCTGGCGGTGTGGCTACCGATCACCGGGGGAAATGGCTGTAGTTTTGAGGTCACACCGCCTGTCGAAGGCCCGAAATGCCAGAGTAGAGCATCCTTCAAGACGCGACGAAGCGCGGAAATACAGCGCGCATTACGCGGGCGAGCGCGACAACAACGCGGCGGCGTTTTGGTTGCATCGAAATGTCGGGTCGGCACCGGGTGTGACGGGCGCGCCACACCCGGTTCCGGTCGGCCGCCGGACGGCGCGGCGGCGATCCCGATCGCTCCCGCGGGATCCCAACACCGGCCTGGGCGACCCGGCAAGGTGCCGGAACGCCCCCGCCGCCGCGAGACAGGTTTTCATCCCGCGGATCCCGATCGAGGGTCCGATCACCCGCGCGTCCCGGGCCTCGATCCGAAGTTATGACTCCTGTTACCAACGGGAAAATAGATGGACTCGACAGTCGTCGTCGCGACGACCGCGCGAAGGGAACCGGGGCGCCATGCATGTGAGAGTTCGCCTCGACGGCGCGAACCCGCGGCGCTGGCACGTCGCGCTGCTGGACCGGCTGTCCGGCCTGCCGGGCATCGCGGCGGTGAGCGTCGACGCCGCGCCCGGTCCGGACGGGTGGCCGGCACAGGCCGACCTGCTGTTCCGCCTGGAGGCCCTGATCTTCCGGCTGGCGCCGAACGGGTCGCGGCCCGTGCCGCCCGCCGATCTCGCGGCCTGGACCCGTCCCGGGACCCCGGACCTCGTGCTCGACCTGTGCGGCGACGCGACCGCCTCCTGCCCGGTCTGGCGCGTGGCCTACGACGGCGGCCTCGGCGAGACCGGCCTGCTCGCGAGCCTGCTCGCCGGCTGGGTCCCGCATCTCGACCTCCTCGAAGGCGGCACCGTCGTCGCCGCGGGTCGCCTCGGCTCGGACTACCGAGGTTCCATCGCCGTCTCGTTCGAGGATGCCCTGTCGCGCACGGCGACGCTCGTCGCCGCCGCCCTGCGGGCCCGGTCGGACGGCCGCGCCTTCGCGGCGACGCCCGCCGCGGCCGCGGCCGCGCCCGCCCGTCCGGGGCGGATCCTGGCGTCCCGGCCGGCGCGGCTCGTCGCCCGGAGCCTCGTCGGGCGCCTGTACAGGCTGTGCTACCACGCCCCGCACTGGCGCACCGGGTGGCGGACCCTCCGCGGGCCGGACCTCGTCGCGCTGGGCCGCCATCCCGCGGAGGGCTGGCAGGTGCTGCCCGACGACGGGCGGCGCTTCTACGCCGACCCGTTCCCCCTCGCGGTCGACGGGACGACCCACGTCTTCGTGGAGGAGTTTCCGCACGCGACCGGCAAGGCGATCATCTCGGCGGTCCGCTTCGGGCCGGACGGGCCCGAGGGGCCGCCCGTCCCGGTGCTGGAGGAGCCGCACCACCTCTCCTACCCGTTCGTGTTCGCGCGCGCGGGCTCCGTCTGGATGGTGCCGGAGAGTTCCGCGGCCGGCACGGTCGATCTCTACCGGGCGACCCGCTATCCGGGCGGCTGGGTGAAAGAGGCGACGCTCCTCTCCGGCGTGGTCGCGAGCGACGCGACGCTCCTCGAGCACGGCGGCCGCTGGTGGATGTTCGCCACCGTCCGGGACGCGCCCGTCGGCGCCCCGCCCGGATCGGGCTGCCACCACGACGCGCTGTATCTCTGGTCCGCGCCCGACTTCCGGGGGCCGTACGCGCCGCATCCGGCCAATCCCGTGCTGGTCGACCCGTCCTTCGCCCGGCCCGCGGGCCGGATCGTCGCGCGCGACGGGGTCCTGATCCGGCCGGTCCAGGATTGCGCCCACGGTTACGGACGCGCCCTGTCGCTGGCGCGCATCGACCGGCTCGACCCGGAGGGGTTCGCCCAGACCATCCTCGACCGGATCGAGCCCGGCCCGGCCTGGCCCGGCAGCTGCCTCCACACGCTCAACACGGGCGGCGGGATCGAGTGCATCGACGGCTCCGGTCGGGCCTCGCGTCTCAGGGCGTATCTGAACGCGCGGTCCGACGCCTAGGCCGGGCCGCGGCGGAAGCTCGGCCGTCCGGAACCAGCCGCCGCGATCCGTGTTCGCTCACGAACGCGGAGACCCGTTGCCCCCATGATCATGATCCTCATCTGCTTTCTCGCGCCGTGGCTCGCCATGTTCCTGCGCGGAAAGGTGTTTCAGGGCATCCTCTGCATCATCCTCCACCTGACGATCATCGGATGGATCCCGGCGACGATCTGGGCGCTCGTCGTCACCCGCAAGGAAACGGCCTGACCGGGGCGGAGCGGCCGGGATCGGCGGCTCCGATCCCCGCATACGGGAACGGCGGGGCTCTCGCCCCGCCGCTCACGCCGTCCGTTCGGGCAGTCCGTTGCCCGGGCGGCCCCGAGGGCCGCCGCGGCTCAGAAGCCCATCAGCACCCCGGCCGAGCCGGTCACCGTCATCGCGAGGCCGCCCAGGAAGGCGCCGATCATCGCGTAGGAGAAGCCCTTCAGGACCATGTCGTGCACGCCTCTCATCGAGCAGCGGGTCTCGGGCGAGACCCGGGATCACCAACTGCAATGATGATGCCGGATCGGCCGGCCGCGTGCGGTGCGAAGAGTCACGCTGCGCCGCGGAACCGTTCGGCGCGCGTTCAGGCGGCGACGGTCAGCGAAACGGCCGCCGGGCCCGTCTCGCTCACGCGAAATGGGCCGGCAGGCTGAGGGCCTGCGCGTAGGTCACGAGGGCGACCGCGCCGGCGATCAGGGTCGCCACCAAGGCGATGCGGTTGGTCCAGGTCATCGTCGTCTCCATCGGGTTCGCGACTGTGTTCGCGGTGTGATCCCGATGTACGCCCAAGCTTTCGGGCCCGGCGTGTCCCGGAACACCTGCGGTCGCCGGAGCCGCTCGGAATCGCCGCGCGCGGGCCGCTCCCGGCCGCCCGGGAATCGCGAGCGGCGCCCCGTCGGCGCTAGGCGGCTTGCGGCCCCGACGCGCCGTCCTTCGCCGCGGCGCGCAGGGCGGCCGGGCGCGCCCGGCAGCGGTCCAGATAGGCATCGAGGGCCGCGCTCGCCGGGAAGGCCGCGCGGCCGAAACCCAGGGCGCTGCCGATCAGGATGTCGGCGCCGGAGAACCGCGCGCCCATCACGTAGGGGCCGCGCGCCAGGGCGGCTTCCAGGCGGTCGACCACCGCCGCGTGGTTCCGGCGCTTCTGCGGCGATCCCGCGAGCTCACCCGTCAGGCCGGCGAACAGCGCGGGCTCGAACTCGGCGACGTACCAGGCCAGCCACGTCAGGTACGCGCCGCGCTCGGGAGCGCCCACCGCCGGCGCCAGCCCGGCTTCGGGGAACGTCTCCGCCAAGTAGAGCACGATGGCCTGGGACTCGGTGACCAGACCGCCCGCGTGCAGGACGGCCGGGACGCGCTTGTCGGGATGCGGGTTGGCGGCGTCCGGCACGCCCTCGCCCGTCATCGGCCGGAAGATCGAGACCGGCGCGATGGTGTAGGGCACCCCCATCTCCTCCAAGAGCCAGACGATGCGCGAGGAGCGCGATTGCGGGGCGTGGTACAGGGTGATCATGGCGCGGTTCCTGTCGGCACGGCGCGCGGGATGGCCGTGGCGGGAGGACTTGTAGGGACGCCTTGCTGACAGCATTCTGTCAGCAGGAGTCGGTGGATGCGGCGCGCGGACAGGCTGTTTCAGATCATCCAGATCCTGCGCCGCTCGCCGCGCCCGGTGACGGCCGCCGAGATCGCCCGGGAGCTGGAGGTCTCGGTCCGCACGGTCTATCGCGACGTGGCCGACCTCGTCGGCCAGCGCGTGCCGATCCAGGGCGAGGCCGGGCTCGGCTACGTGCTCGGCGAGGCGTTCGACATGCCGCCGCTGATGCTGACGCCCGACGAGATCGAGGCGGCCGTCCTCGGCGCGCAGTGGGTCGCGGGACGGGGCGAGCCGGTCCTCGCCAAGGCGGCGCGCGATCTCATCGCCAAGATCACCGCCGTGGTCCCCGAGCGCCTGCGCCCGCTCATCGCCGATCCGTCGATCGGCACGCCGACGGCGTTCGCGCAGGCCGCGGACGGGATCGACGTCGCTCGCGCGCGGACCTGGATCCGCGAGGGCCGCAAGATCCGCATCCAGTACCGCGACGTCCGCGGCGATCCGAGCCGGCGCGTGATCTGGCCGGTGATCGTCGGGTTCTTCGATCAGGCCCGGATGGTGGCCGGCTGGTGCGAGCTGCGCGGGGCGTTCCGGCACTTCCGCACGGACCGGATCACGGACGCCGAGTTCCTGGAGGAGCGGCACGGCCTCCGGCCCGCCGTCCTGCGGGCGCGCTGGAAGCGGAGCCTGCCGGACCGGCAGGAGGCGGCGAACCCCGCCGCGCCGGCCGCGCCGTAGGGCCGGATGGCAGGGCCACGCGGAATGACCTGGCGACCCCGGTAGGGCTCGAACCTACGACCTGCCGCTTAGAAGGCGGCTGCTCTATCCAGCTGAGCTACGGAGTCGGGGCCAGGCGGCCCCAGAAGCCACGGGCTCGCCCGAGGGTCAAGCGCGCGGGGCGAGGACCGGCGCGGCGTCCCGGATCGGGCCGAGGATGGAGAGACTGCCCCGCGGCGATGCGCCGGACGCACCTTAGCGATCCGGCGCCAGGAGCGGGCCGGGGTTGCGCGCCGCCGCGGATCCGGTCAGGCCGGAGCGCGGTTCATGCCGGGGCGCCGCGCCCCCGTCGGGAGACCGAGCTTGACCGCGCCGAGTCCCACAGCCTCGCCCCCCGGACGTGTCCGGCGCCGCCGCCTCGCCGCCGGCCGGGGCAGCCTGAGCCGGCCGGGCGGCGACCTGCGGCGCCTGCCCACGGGCCTCGACCTCCGGAACGTGCGGCTCGTGGAGGGCGTGCGCGCCGCCTTCGCGTTCGGCGTCGTCATCCTCCTCAACATCTGGATCCAGTGGTCGCCGCTGCTGACCATGGCGCTCGCCGCCAACCTCGCCTGCTTCTGCGACAACGGCGGCCCGATGCGAGCGCGCCTGCGCGTCCTCACCGCCTTCTCGTTCCTCGGCGGCCTGCTCTGGGCCGGCCTCGGCCTGATCCAGCCCCTCGGCCTGCCGGTGGTCGTCCCGGTCGCCTGCGCGCTGATCTTCGCCTGCTCGTACGCGCGCGTCTGGAGCGTGCAGGCCCAGTCGGCCGGCAACGTGCTCGTGGTGGTCCTGTGCATCGCCCTCGACCGGCCGCTCGACGTCGCGCAGGCGGCCGTCACCGCGGCGATGTTCGCGGCCGGCGGTCTCTGGGCGACCTTCCTGGCCCTGGTCATCTGGCGGCTGCACCCGTACCGCCCGGCCCACCGGGCGGTGGCGGAGGTCTGGCACAATCTCGCCCGGCTCTGCGGCGACCTCGAGCGGCTCGTGGCCCTGCCGGAGCCCGACACGGCCGCCTTCGACGGCCACGCGCGGGGCCACCGCCGCGGCGTGCGGGCGAGCATCGAGACCGCGCGGACCATGATCCTCGACCTCGCCCGCTCCCGCGAGCGAGTCTCGGACCGCACCGCCCAGGCCCTGCTGCGCCTGGAGAGCGCCGAGCAGATCTTCGCCGCGCTGATCGCCGTGGGCGAGTTGATCGACAGCCGGCCCGACGCGCGCCGCCGGGCGCTCGCCAAGGTCTTCCTGCGGCGCCTGCGCCCCCTGCTGGTGACCATCGCCCGGGCGATCCGCGACGACGTCAACCTCGACCTCGGCCGCCTGGAGCACTCCATCGCCCGGGTGGCCGACGGCCTGTCGGAGGACCCGACCCTGGCCCGCCTCGCCGACCGGATCGCCGGGCGCGTGCGGCTCGGCGCCAAGCTGTCGACGCCGGAGGGCTACCGGCCCGGCGGCACGATCACGGAGGGCGGCAGCCTCGACCGCTGGACCCGCTACGTCGGGCCGCTGGCGCAGAACTTCACCCTGGCCTCGCCCAACCTGCGGCACGCCCTGCGGGCGAGCGCGGTCGCGGCGCCGGCGCTCGCCGCCACCCTGACCTACGCGGGCGCCTTCACGCACTGGCTGGTGATGACCGTGGTGCTCACCATGCAGCCCTTCTACGCGGCGACGTGGCAGCGGGCCCTGGAGCGGATCGGCGGCACGGTGCTGGGCGGCCTCGTGGGGGCCGGGCTCGCCTACTACGCCACGAGCCCGCTGGCGGAGGCCGGGCTCATCCTCGTGCTCAGCATCGTCGGCTTCGCGGCGCGCCAGATCTCGTACGGGTTCTTCGTCACCTGCCTGACGCCCCTCGTGGTGCTGCTCGTCGAATTGCTGGAGCCCGGCCACAGCTCCTGGGAGATCGTCGCCATGCGGGGCGGCTTCACGGTGCTGGGCGGCGTGATCGCGGTGGCGAGCTGCCTCGTGCTCTGGCCGATCTGGGAGCCCGATCAGGTCCGGCAGGAGCTGCGCCGGGCGCTGAAGGCCCAGGCCGGGCTCGCCGAGGCGGTGCTCCGCGCGCCGCCCGGCGAGGGCCGCGAGGCCGCGATCGCGGCGCAGAGCCGCGAGGCCGGCCTCGCCCTCAACGATCTGGAGGCGGCGCTCTCCCGCGCCCTGCAGCAGCCCCGGGCCGGCAGCCACCCGGAGGTGGAATCCGCCCTGGTGGCCGACGCGACCCTGCGCCGGATCAGCGCCCGGCTGATCGTCCTGCGGCACGCCCCGGAGGCGGCCGCCCCCGAGGCGGAGCCGTGGCGGGCCTGGATCACCGCGACCCTGGCGGCCCTGGGCGCGGACAGGCCCGTGCCCGAGCGGCCGGCGCTGGATCGCGGACAGTCGCTCGTGCGCCTCGTCAGCCAGGTCGATCTTCTGGTGGGAACCCTGCGGCCCGGGGAGATCCGGGCCGCGACGGTTGCGGATGGCGGAGCCCCGGCTTCGAGCAACGGGACCGCGGCGCGGGCCGGTCAGCCCGTCCTGCCGTCCTGACGGACGGCCCCCGTCAGAACCGCGGCAGGGCGTTGGCCGGGCCGCCGGCATGCGGGCCGCTGTAGCGGTAGGCGGCCGGCCGGGCCGGGCCGGCGGCGTCCCGGTACAGGACGGGGGCGTTGCCGACCCAGCCCGAATAGGCCGAGGCCGGGTAGGGCGAGTGCTTCGAGTCCAGGCCCTGCGCGAGGGCGGGCGTGGCGACCGCGGCGACCAGGGCGGCGGCGGCGAGCATGCGAACGATCATGATGATCTCCGAGTGTCTTCGTATGACTTCAGCGGGAAGTCATCCGGTCAACCGTGTCGAGTGAGGAAGATCGTCGTCGCGATGCGCTGGGCGGCGGTCTTGATCGCTCCGGCTTTGCTTGGCCGAATGTGACCTCTCAACGGAGATACTCTGCCCCGGGTTCGACCGCCGCCGTGCGCTGGCGCACGGGGAGACGCGGCGCGGGCCGGAAGGCGCGCGACCGGTCCAGGCACGGCCGGGGATGCGTCCCGCGCCGAAGCGTGGCACAGACCGCGGCCTGAGAGGGATGCAGACCATGCGGCTGATCGTCGGCCTCGGAAACCCGCGCGCGCGCTACGCGGGCAACCGCCACAATATCGGCTTCCTGGCCGTCGACGCGATCGCCCGACAGCACCGGGCGAGCCCGTTCCGCCACCGGTTCCAGGGCGAGGCCGCCGAGGTTGTGCTGGGCACCGAGCGGGCGATCCTCCTGAAGCCCTCGACCTTCATGAACGAGTCCGGCCGCGCGGTCTCGGAGGCGCAGCGCTTCTACAAGATCCCACTCAGCGACGTGATCGTGCTGCACGACGAGCTCGACCTCGCCCCCGCCAAGCTCCGGGTGAAGCTCGGCGGCGGCAATGCCGGCCATAACGGCCTGCGCTCGATCACCGCGCAGTGCGGCAACGATTACCGCCGGGTGCGGCTCGGCATCGGCCATCCCGGCGACAAGGCGCTGGTCCATGCCTACGTGCTCAACGATTTCGGCAAGGCCGAGCTGCCCTGGGTCGAGGATCTCTGCCGGGCGGTGGCCGACCACGCCGCCCTGCTCGCCGCCGGCGAGGACGCGAGCTTCCAGAACAAGGTCCACCTCGCCATGGCCGGCCGCGGCTGGGACGACGTGAAGACGCTGGGCGCCAGAAATTGACACGCCCACACGGGGACGGGATATCGGGGCGGGCGAGAGGGTCCGATGAAGGCGGTGCGCGTCGCGCCCGGCTGTCGGCGGTTCGATTGCCTCCCGGCGGCCGCGGCCCGGCGCGTCGGTGTCGCGCGCGCTCGACCGAGGACGGGGCGCGCGGCGTCGTGTTCGCGGGCCCGATTCTCATCAACCCATTCCGCGCGTCGCCCGACGACGCGCTGCGACGGAACTGACCCATGGGCTTCAAATGCGGCATCGTCGGCCTGCCGAACGTCGGCAAGTCGACCCTCTTCAACGCGCTAACGCAGACGGCGGCCGCCCAGGCGGCGAACTACCCGTTCTGCACCATCGAGCCGAATGTCGGCGAGGTGGCGGTGCCGGATCCGCGGCTGAATGACCTCGCCCGGATCGCCTCCTCAAAGGAGATCATCCCGACGCGGCTGACCTTCGTGGACATCGCCGGCCTCGTGCGCGGCGCCTCCAAGGGCGAGGGTCTGGGCAACCAGTTCCTGGCCAATATCCGCGAGGTCGACGCCATCGCCCACGTGGTCCGCTGCTTCACGGACGGCGACGTCACCCACGTGGAGGGCAAGGTCGATCCGGCCGCCGACATCGAGACCATCGAGACCGAGCTGATGCTCGCCGACCTCGACAGCCTGGAGCGCCGCGCCCAGGCGCTGGAGAAGAAGGCCAAGGGCGCCGACAAGGAGGCCAAGGAGACCCTCGACCTCGTCAACCGCGCCCTGCCGCTGCTGCGCGACGGCAAGCCCGCCCGCCTCGTGGAGCGCAAGCCCGACGAGGAGAAGCTGTTCCAGTCGCTCGGCCTGATGACGGCCAAGCCCGTCCTCTACGTCTGCAACGTCGACGAGGGCGACGCCGACAAGGGCAACGCCTACTCGGACGCGGTCTTCGCCCGCGCCAAGGCGGAGGGTGCCGTGGCGGTGGTGGTCTCGGCCAAGATCGAGAGCGAGATCGCCGTGATGCCGGAGGCCGACCAGGCCGAGTTCCTGGAGGCGGTGGGCCTCGCCGAGCCGGGCCTGAACCGGGTGATCCGCGCCGGCTACGACCTGCTCGGCCTCGTCACCTACTTCACGGTCGGCCCCAAGGAGGCCCGCGCCTGGACGATCACCAAGGGCACCCGAGCGCCGGGCGCGGCCGGGGTGATCCACTCGGATTTCGAGAAGGGCTTCATCCGGGCCGAGACCATCGCGTTCAAGGACTACACGGCGCTCAACGGCGAGTCCGGGGCCCGGGATGCCGGCAAGCTCCGGCTGGAGGGCAAGGAGTACGTGGTGCAGGACGGCGACGTGCTGCACTTCCGCTTCGCCAACTGAGGTCGGCCCCACCCCGTCATCGCGCGCGCAGCGACGCGACCCAGGGCAGCGCGACATCGGTGTGCGCGGCGCCGCCTGGATCGCTTCGCTCCGCTCGCAAAGACGGCGATCCCGATCGCCTGCCCCATTGATCAACGTGACGAGCCCGCCATGCCCGATCCCGCCCTGGAAGACTTCTCCGTCGGCGACGTGATCGTCGGGGAGCCGCTGACGGTGACCCGCGACGCCATCGTGGGCTTCGCGAAGGATTTCGACTTCCAGCCCTTTCACCTCGACGAGGCGGCGGCGGAGACGACCTTCGCGGGCCGGCTGATCGGCTCGGGCTGGCACACGGCGGCCCTGGGCATGCGCCTGCTCCAGCAGGGGCCGTTCCGGGGCGGCTCGTCGCTGGGCGCGCCCGGCATCGACGAGCTGCGGTGGCTCGCGCCGGTCCTGCCGGGGGACGCGCTGACGCTGACCTTCCGGGTCGCGGGCCTGCGCGACTCGGCCTCGAAGCCGGGCCTCGGCTTCCTGACCGCCGAGGTCGCCCTCGCCAACCAGCGCGGCGAGACGGTCCTGACCCAGCGCTTCACCTTCATGCTGGCCCGCCGCGGCACCGATCCCCTGCCCCCGCGGCCCGTGGAGATCGGCGTGCCGGGGCCGGTCACCGAGCCGGAGGATGCCGAGATCCTGCCGTTCCTGCGGGACGCCGAGATCGGCGCCGTGCGGGAGCTGGGCGCCTACCCGTTCAGCGCCGAGGCGATCGTGGCCTTCGCGCGGGCCTACGACCCGCAGGCCTTCCACCTCGACCACGACGCGGCCAAGCGCAGCCATTTCGGCGGCCTCTGCGCCTCCGGCTGGCACACGACCGCCGTCTACATGAACCGGATGCTCACGACCCGCGCCCGGGACGCCGCCTACACGGCCACCCGCGGGCCGGTCCCGGAGGCGGGCCCCTCCCCCGGGTTCAAGAACCTGCGCTGGCTGAAGCCGGTCTACGCGGGCGACACGGTCCGGTTCAGCGCCAAGCTCACCGACAAGCGTGCCTCGGCGTCGCGGCCGGGCTGGGGCTTGGCCTTCGCGCGCAACACCGGGGTGAACCAGCGCGGCGAGGCGGTCTTCGCCTTCGACAGCGCGGTCTTCCACCAGTGGGAGCCGTGAGCGGGCCTCAGGCCGGCGCCTTGCCGAGCACCGCGAGGGACTGACCCAGATACACGCCCGACGGCCACGGCGCCGCCGTGCCGTCGAGAAACGTCACGCTGTCGAAGCCGATATGGTCGGCCCAGGTCTGCCAGACGCTGCGCTCGATGAATGTGTTGAGGTGCGGCACCGTGCTGGTACGCTGCTCGCCGACCGTCTTGGTGAAGACGCCCCAGTGCGAGGCCATGCTGAACTCGAGGAACGAGGCCACGACGCGGCCCCCGGGCCTGAGGGCGCGGTGCATCTCCTCCAGGTAGATGTAGCACTCCGTGTGCAGGAGATGCGTGAACACGCTGAAGGCCGAGACGAGGTCGACGCTGCCGTCGGCGACCGGCAGCGACAGCGCCGTGTTCCGGGCGAAGCGGTAGTCCCTGGGACAGCGGCGCTTCGCGTAGTCCAGCAGGTCCTGAACGACGTCGAGGCCCAGATACGCGACGCTCGCGGTGCGGGCGAGATGCACCGCCAGGCGCCCGGAGCCGCACCCGAAATCGACCACCGACTGGCCGTCCCGGAGCCCGAAATGCTGGAGGATCTCGCACTCGATCGCGCCGATGCGGTCGTAGTCGCCGCCCACCGCCACGCTCATCGCCTCGTCCAGGGGCAAGTCGCGCATCAGTTGGCGGACGTACGCCTCGTAATCCTCGACGAAATGAAATTTCGCCATCGCGGCCACCTCGAAGGTGTCGAGATCGGACTGGGATGATCAGTCCGTCCGCCGTCGAGATGTGTTCTTCCCCACGGCGATCCGGCATCCGTTCTGCCGAACACCGTCGAGCCGCGAAAGCGGCCGCGCGGATACGGGGCGCGAATTGCCCCCGAGGCTGCCTTTTCGGTCACACCGCGTTCGGGAAGACCCGGATACTGCGCCGGGCGGCCGCGGCCGCGGGAAAATCCGCCCTCACGCCGCCCGGCGGCGCTCCGGGTAGAGCCCGTACAGGCCCTCGCGGCTCGCCGCGCAGATGCCGCGCTCGGTGATGATCCCGGTCACGAGGCGCGACGGCGTTACGTCGAAGGCGGGGTTGGCCACCGGGCTGCCGGGGGAGACGACCTCGATCGTGGCGAAGCCGCCGTCGGGCAGCCGGCCGGTCATGTGGGTGACCTCGCGCCCGTCGCGCTCCTCGATCGGGATCTCCTTCACCCCGTCGTCGAGGGTCCAGTCGATGGTCGAGAACGGCAGGGCGGCGTAGAAAGGCACGCCGTTGTCGTGGGCCGCCAGCGCCTTCAGGTAGGTGCCGATCTTGTTGCAGACGTCGCCGCTCGCCGTGGTCCGGTCCGAGCCGACGATGCAGAGATCGACGCCGCCGTGCTGCATGAGGTGGCCGCCGGCATTGTCGGCGATGACCGTGTGCGGCACGCCGTGGCCGTTCAGCTCGAAGGCCGTGAGCGCGGCGCCCTGGCTGCGCGGCCGGGTCTCGTCGACCAGGACGTGGACCGGCACGCCCCGCTCGTGGGCGGCGTAGATCGGCGCGAGCGCCGTGCCCCAGTCCACCGTCGCCAGCCAGCCGGCATTGCAGTGGGTCAGGACCGTGACCGGCCGGTCGCCGCCCCTTGCCGCGTGGAGGTCGGCGATGATCTGGCCGCCGTGGGCGCCGATCGAGCGGCAGCTCGCCACGTCCTCCTCGGCGATGCGGCCGGCCTCCGCGAAGGCGCGGGCGAAGCGCTCGTCCGGCGCGACCTGGCGCAGGTTGGTGGAGACCCGGTCCAGTGCCCAGCGCAGGTTGATCGCTGTCGGCCGCGTCGCCGCGAGGGTCGCCACCGCCCGGTCGATCCCGTCGTGGGACGCGTCGGCGCGCATGGCGAGCGCCAGCCCGTAGGCGGCCGTGACGCCGATCAGCGGCGCGCCCCGCACGATCATCGTGCGGATCGCCACCGCGGCGTCCTCCAGCGTGGCGAGGCGCTTCAGCTCGAACGCGAAGGGCAGGCGGGTCTGGTCGATCACCTGGACGCTGAGGCCGTCCGGGTCCGGGAAGATCGTGCGGTAGGGCTGGCCGTCGATGTTCATGGCCGCTCCTGTGCCACAGCGGGGCGGATTTTGCACCCGTGGGCGCGGACGGCGACAGCCTGGGGATGCGCGGCCGGGCGCCGGTGAGCCTTCCTCAACCTTAGCAGGTCGTTAAGGGGGTCGTGCCTAGCCTCGGGGGTAAGTCCCCGTCCTGCGTCCGGTCCCGCATGCGCTCGCTTCGCCGTCCCGCATCGCCCTACGAGACTTTCGTCGACAGCGTTCGCCCCTTCCTGGGCAAGCGCCTGACGGAGCTCGGCGGCTTCGTGCTGTTCACCGGCGCGGTCGCGCTGACCGTGGCCCTGGCCACGTGGTCGATCGACGACCCGAGCCTCAACCACGCCACCGACCACGCCGCCCACAACGTCCTCGGCCAGCCGGGCGCCGTCGTGGCCGACCTCGCCATGCAGATCCTGGGCCTGGGTTCCCTGGCCTTCGTGCTGCCGCCGGTGCTCTGGGGCATCCGGCTGATGCGGGAGCGCAACCTGCCCGAGGGCGGGCTGCGCATCGCCCTCTGGATCATCGGCTTCTGCGCCGCGAGCGCGGTGGCGAGCGCGCTCCCGCCGACGACCCGCTGGCCCCTGCCCACCGGCCTCGGCGGCGTGGCCGGCGACGGCCTGCTGTCGATGGCGCGGGTGATCGTCGGCGCGGTCTCGTCGGCGGCGGCCCACCTCGTCGGCTTCGGCTACGCCGCCGTGGCGATCCTCAGCCTGACCGGCGCCTGCCGATTCGGCGCCGTCGAGGAGGACAGCCTGCACGACGACCCCTACCCTGTCCGGCGCGCGCCGGCCCGGGGCCGGGATTCGGGCCGCGACGAGCGCGAGGATTCCGACGAGCCGAGCCTCGGCCTCGTGGGTGTCGGCGCCCTGGCGCAGGGGCTGATGGGCTTGCGCGGCGCCGCGGCCGACCGGATCGCCGCGTGGCGCGCCGGCCGGGCCGAGCCGATCGACGGCGCGTCGCCCGCCCTCGCGGCCCGCCGCGCCTTCACGGACGCCGACCTTCCCTGGGCCGAGCACCTTCCCGAGGGCCGGCAGGCCGGCGCGAGCCGGCGCGAGCCCGTCTTCGACGCGTCCGAGGACGCCCCCGCGACGCCGGCCCGCCGCGCCGCGCCGCCGCGGGACGATGCGGAGGACGATTCGGAGGCGTTCGAGGCGCCGCAGCGCCCGGTCCCGCCGCGGGCCGAGCCGAACGCGTCCCGGGTGGCGCCGCCGCCCGCAGCGCCCGTGCCGGCACGGCGCGCGCCCGCGCCGCCCGTCCGTCCCGAGGATTACGCCCTGCCCGCCCTCGACCTGCTGGCGGCCCCCCGCGGCCCGTCCCAGGCGAGCCTGATCTCGGCCGATGCCCTGGAGCAGAACGCCACGCTGCTGGAGGCGACCCTCGGCGATTTCGGCGTGCGCGGCGACATCCTGGCGGTGCGGCCGGGCCCGGTCGTCACCCTCTACGAGCTCGAGCCCGCCCCCGGCACCAAGTCCAGCCGCGTGATCGCGCTCGCCGACGACATCGCCCGGTCGATGTCGGCGGTCTCGGCCCGCGTCGCGGTCGTGCCCGGCCGGAACGCCATCGGCATCGAGCTGCCGAACGCCAAGCGCGAGACGGTCTACCTGCGCGAGCTCCTGGCCTCGACGGACTTCGCCGAGAGCAAGCACAAGCTGGCGCTGTGCTTAGGCAAGAACATCGGCGGCGAGCCGATCATCGCCGACCTCGCGCGCATGCCGCACCTCTTGGTCGCCGGCACGACCGGCTCGGGCAAGTCGGTGGCGATCAACACCATGATCCTGTCGCTGCTCTACCGGCTGAAGCCCGAGGAGTGCCGCCTGATCATGGTCGACCCGAAGATGCTGGAGCTGTCGGTCTACGACGGCATCCCGCACCTGCTCTCCCCGGTCGTCACCGACCCCAAGAAGGCGGTCATCGCCCTCAAGTGGGCCGTGCGCGAGATGGAGGAGCGCTACAAGAAGATGGCCAAGATCGCCGTCCGGAACATCGACGGCTACAACGCCCGCATCAACGAGGCCCCCGACCGCGGCGAGACCATCACCCGCACCGTCCAGACCGGCTTCGACCGCCACACCGGCGAGGCGGTGTACGAGGACGAGGCGATGGATCTGGCGCCGCTGCCGTACATCGTGATCGTGGTCGACGAGATGGCCGACCTGATGATGGTGGCCGGCAAGGACATCGAGGGGGCGATCCAGCGCCTGGCGCAGATGGCGCGCGCGGCGGGCATCCACCTGATCATGGCGACGCAGCGCCCGTCGGTGGACGTGATCACCGGGACGATCAAGGCGAACTTCCCGACCCGGATCAGCTTCCAGGTGACGAGCAAGATCGACAGCCGCACGATCCTGGGCGAGATGGGCGCCGAGCAGCTTCTGGGCCAGGGCGACATGCTGTTCATGGCCGGGGGCGGGCGCACGACGCGGGTGCACGGGCCGTTCTGCTCGGACAGCGAGGTCGAGAGCGTGGTCGCCCACCTCAAGCGCCAGGGCCGCCCCAGCTACCTCGACGCCGTCACCGCCGACGACGAGGAGGGGACGCCCGAGAAGGGCGGCGGCAAGGGCAAGGCCGGCGCCGCGGAGCTCGAACTCGACGGCGCGGTGTTCGATCAGGGCTCCTTCGGCGAGGCCGGCGGCGACCTCTACGACCAGGCCGTGCAGGTCGTGCTGCGCGACCAGAAGGCGTCGACGAGCTACATCCAGCGCCGCCTGCAGATCGGCTACAACCGCGCCGCCTCGCTCATGGAGCGGATGGAGATCGAGGGCATCGTCGGCCCGGCCAACCACGCCGGCAAGCGCGAGATCCTGGTCGAGGAGGCGGTCGGCTGAGAGCGCGGGCCTGCCGCGCTCGCGGCACCCCCTCCCCCGTGCGGCCGACGCGTGTTCGCGGTGCGCCCTGCGACGGAGCACGACGCGCCCCCTCTCCCGAGCGGGAGAGTGTTGGGGGGAGGCATGGGAAGTCTCCGGACAGGGCACGCGTTTGACGCGCGGACGGGGCGCGCCGTCTTCTGAACGGACGCGTCCCTCACCCCCACCCTCTCCCGCACGGGAAAGGGGACCCGCGCTCTCGATCTCAGGGACGGAGAGACCGCGAGCGCGTGCAGCCGGCAGCTCAGCGGGAGAGGCCGCGCGGATCGGATCACCGTATTCGGCCAGCCCCCGCCCAATCCGAAAAATTTCGCGCGGCGCGGAACCGACCCTTCGCCCGCACGTTACGCGCGTGCGAGGCCTGGAAACGGGCTCGCTCTGAGGGCGCCGGACACGGTGTCCGGCACTGCTTGTAGTCACGTTGCTCGTCGGAGGATGTGGTTATGAGGACGTACGACGTTTCGCCCCTGTTCCGGTCGTCCATCGGGTTCGACCGCCTGTTCGAGCTGATCAACCAGGCCGACCGCGTCGAGCCGTCGGCCGCCTGGCCGCCCTACAACATCGAGAAGGTGGCCGAGGACCAGTACCGCATCACCATGGCGGTCGCGGGCTTCACGCCGGACGAGATCGAGCTGACCCAGCAGGACACCACGCTCCTCGTCTCGGGTCAGAAGGCCGCCCAGGAGGGTGAGAAGCACTATCTCTACCGCGGCATCGCGGCCCGCACGTTCCGCCAGACGTTCAATCTGGCCGAGCACGTGAAGGTCGTGGGCGCGTCGCTGGAGAACGGCCTGCTCACCGTCGCGCTGAAGCGCGAGGTGCCGGAGGCGCTGAAGCCCCGCCGCATCGCCATCGGCGGCACGACGGCCGCGTCCGGCCAGGACAACGCCCCGGCGCAGATCGCCCGCGAGGCCAAGGCAGCCTGAATGGCGGCCTGATCCGGTGCCCCGGGCGGCGCGCCCGGGCACCCCTGTCGACACGGATGACATCCCTCACGGGTCCGCGGACCCGCGGGCCCGTTCCCACGACTGCACCGCATTCGATGGAGCGAGGACCATGAGCGTGAGAGATCTGATTCCCTGGAACCGCACCCCCGCCCCGGCGCCGGCCGCCCTGTCGCAGGAGCCGGCCAGCCCCTTCCTGACGCTGCACCGGGAGATGAACCGCCTGTTCGACGACGTGTTCGGCGGGTTCGGCGGGATGCCGAGCCTCGCGGGCCGCGGCTTCGGCTGGCCCCATGTCGAGCTGGCGGAGGCGGACGGCGCGCTCCGCGTCTCCGCCGAGCTTCCCGGCCTCGACGAGAAGGACGTCGAGCTGCTCATCGCGGACGGCGTCCTGACCCTGAAGGGCGAGAAGCGCGCGGAGACCACCGACACGGGCCGCGGCTATTCCGAGCGCAGCTACGGCCGCTTCGAGCGGTCGATCGCCCTGCCCGTGCCGGTGGAGGAGGACAAGGCCGAGGCGACGTTCCGCAACGGCGTCCTCACGGTGACGCTGCCGCGCGCGGCCGAGGCGCCGGAGCGCCGCCGGCGCATCGCCATCAACGGCACCGGCGCGCCGGCCGCCAAGCACTGAGCCGGGCCCTGGGCCGACCCTGGGGGTGACCGCCTGCGCGGTCGCGGACCCGAACGCATGACGCGACGGCCGGCGCGGCCCGATCGGGCGTGCCGGCCGCCCCAGCCTTTGCTCACGATGAGGAGGGTCGCATGCAGCCGATCGATACCAACCCCGTCCATCCCGCGTTCCATCCCGAGATCGGGCGCCTCGGTCCGGTGGCGGCCGCCAGCCTGAGGCCGCAGGCGGTCGAGCCGTTCGAGGCCTTCGTGGCGCCGGGCGACGTCTTCCGTCATCCCCGGGAGGTGCTGCGCTATCCCGGCCTGTCGCGGGCCGAGAAGCGGGCGATCCTGGCCTCCTGGGCCTCCGACGCCCGCGCGGTCGAGTCCTGCCCGACGCTGCGCTGCCTGCCGGGCTGCCGGGCCGAACCCGTGCCGCTGAGCGCGATCCTGGAGGCGCTCCAGGCGCTCGATGAGGGTTCGGCACCGCCCGCAGCCCCGCCGCCCGAGCCCCCCGTCCCCGCGGCGCTCTTCCGGCGCTGGGAGCGCGGTCCGGCCGGACCGGAGCCCCTGCTGAACTGAGCCGGGGAGGCGCGCGATGGCAACCTTCGACCTGCGGGGTGGGCACGGGCTCCTGCCCCGGACACGGCGCGGCCGGCGCGGAGGGCCGGCGCGGACCACCGACGGCACGGTGCTCAGCCGCTGGCTCCTGTCCGTGGCCCTGTGCCTCGCCCTGGCGGCGCCCTGCCCGGCGCCCGCCCTGCCCTGGGTGCTGGCGGCCCTGCTGAGCCTGTCGGGCTTCGCGTGGCTCGGCCGGGCGATCACGCGGGCCGGACCGCCGGCCAACGCCCGGCACCTGACCGCCTGGGACGCGGCCCTGCTGTCCTTCGCGGCGAGCTTCGCCGTCCAATCGGCGGCGCGCCTCGGCCTCTTCGGCGGCTGAGCGCGCCCGTCCAGGGAGGCAACCATGCAAGATGGGACGATCGGAATCGGACACGCCATCCCGCCCGGCCCGGCGGCCGCGCGCCTGCCCGACCTAGAGCGCGCCCTGGTCAACCCGGCCGCGGTGTTCGACACCCCGGCCGCGTTGCGCGATCATCCCCGGCTGCTGCCGAGCTGCAAGCGGGAGATCCTGCGGCGCTGGGCCTGGGACGAGTACCTGAAGGAGGTCGCCGCCGCCGAGGGCATGGCCGAGGGCGAGCCGTCGCGGCTCGCCGCCGTGAAGGCCGCCCTCCTGGCGCTCGGCGAGGCGCGGCGTCCCGATCCCGCCGCCCCGGCCGCCGCGATCCCGGCGCACCGGGCGCTCGATCGCGCGGCGGCCTGAGCGCGCCGCGGCCGTCACACGACCATCACACGACCGAGAACCGGAACTCCGTGGCGGCCGCGAAGGTCTCGCCCGGCCGCAGGACCGCGGAGGGGAAGCCGGGCTGGTTCGGCGCGTCCGGAAAGCCCTGCGTCTCGAAGCAGACGCCGTCGCCCGACCGGTAGATCCGCCCGGACGGGCCGATCAGGCGCCCGTCGAGATTGTTGCCGCTGTAGAGCTGCAGCGCCGGCTGCGTGGTCCAGACGTCGAGCCGCCGCCCGCTGCCGGGATCGACGCAGGTGGCGGCCGGCCGCAGCGTCCCGGCGGCCCCGCGCAGCGCGAAGGTGTGGTCGTAGCCCTTGGCGTAGGTAAGCTGCGTGTCCCCGGCGCGGATCCGCGCCTCCAGGGCCCGCGGCGCGCGGAAATCGAACGGCGTCCCGGCGACCGGCAGCAGCGCGCCGGTGGGGATCTGAGTCGCGTCGGTCGGCGCGAAGGCGTCCGCCTCGACCTGCACGACGTGGCCGAGGACGCTGCCCGCCCCCTCGCCGGCAAGGTTGAAGTAGCTGTGGTTCGTGAGGTTCAGGACCGTGGGCCGGTCGGTCACCGCGGCGTAGTCCACGCGCAGCACGCCCTCCGCGGGCAGGCTGTAGGTGACGCGGACGTCGAGAGTGCCCGGAAACCCCTCCTCCCCGTCCGGCGAGCGGCGGCTCAGGACGAGGCGCGTCGCGTCGCTGGGTTCCGCCCGCCACAGGCGCCGGCCGAAATTCTCCGGGCCGCCGTGGAGGGTGTTGGGGGCCTCGTTCACCGGCAGCCGGTAGTCGTGCCCGTCGAGGCTGAAGCGCCCGCCCGCGATGCGGTTCGCGTAGCGCCCGACGATCGCGCCGAAGCTCGGGCTCACGGTCTCGTAGCCTGCCAGGGTGTCGAGGCCGAGCACGACGTTGGCCGGATGGCCGGCGCGGTCGGGCACCTCGATCGCCGTGACGGCCGCACCGTACTCGATGACGGCGACGCGCAGGCTGCCCCGGCTCAGGGTGTGGCGGCCGACCGGTCGGCCGTCCGCCGTCGTGCCGAACGGTTCGGCCGGCATCCGGCTAGCGCTTCCAGACGCCGAGCCGCTCGCTCCGGGCGTGGTCCTCGGCCGCGACCAGCTCCGGGCTAGCCTCCGGGGCGGCGCGGCCGCCGCCGTTGAACAGCACCACCTCGGAGAGATCGCGCCCGTCCACGAGGCAGTTCATGTTCGCGCTGCCGGGGGCGGGCTGGCAGGTCACCGACCGGTTGCCGATGTACCGGGCCAGCTCCTCCGCCTGGCCGCCCCGCACCCACTCGACGCCGAACAGATGCACGACCTTGCCGCCGACCTTGAGGGTCGCGGTATCGATCACCTGGGCCTGTCCGGTCACGGCGTTCGGCGGCAGCGGCGCGTCGGGCTCGGGATCGCCGCCTGTCTCGGGGGGCGGCGTCACCGTGTCGGGGGCCGAGGCCGGGGGGCCTGCGGGCCGCGCGTTCGGCGTGGCGCCGCTCGGGGCTTCCGCGCGGGGATCCGTGCGGGAAGCGGTCGGGGCGGCGGGGCGCCCGGATTCCGGCGCGGAGCGGTCCAGCACGAGCCCCGCGGCGAGCACCGCCACCAGGGTGCCGGCGACGGCGCCGAGGAGCAGCCGGCGCTGCCGGCGCGCGCCGTCATCGATCCCGCCCCCGCCGAGGCTGAGGCGGTCGCGCACGTGGCCGAGGCCGTCGCGCAGCGTCTCGCCGAACCGTCCGGGACCGCTGTTCCAGGCCGCCGCCGGATCCGCGCCCGCGGCGGGCCCGGCCTCCGCGTCGACGGGCGGGCGGGCGAAGCGTCCGCGCAGGTTCGTCCGCAGGCTGGCGAACCGGCCGGCGGCGGTCTGCGCCAGCACGCGGCCCTGCTCGGAGGAGCGCTCCGCCAGGGAGCGTGCCCGCTCGGACTGGGTCCCGACGAAGCGGGCGGTCGCGGCCTTCATCTCGTAGGCGCCGCTCAGCAGGGACGAGTCCCGGGCCTCCTCGGCGGTCGCCGGGGCCGGTTCGGGCTCGGGCTCCGGCGGCAGGAACAGGGCGGGATGGCGCGCGCGCAGCTCCGCGACGAGGTCCGCCAGGGTCATCGGCTCGGAGGTGCCCTCCCGCCGCCGCGCGGCCCCGTGGCGGTCGAGGACGCGGAGGCCGGTCCCGGACTCGTCCGGGGCGCAGGCGGCTTCGGCCAGGAGCTCCAGGGTCCGGACCGCGACGGGACGCGGACGCGCGCGCGCGATCTCGGCCCGGATCGTCTCGCGCAGGGCGAGGCGGCCGGGACTGTCGAGAACCGGCCGGGCCGGCTCCGTCTCCTGTTGCTCCACCACCGTTGAAGACGTCATTCACCCGATCCCGGCATCACCGACGCGCGGCGCGAAGGAAGCTCGATCGCGCCTCCCGACGAAGGGCGCCCGCGGGCGCCCCACCCGCAGGACCGATCCCGCGACGCGCCCCGCCGCACGCTTCCCTCGCTGGCGCCCTTTTAGCCGCCCTTGCAGGCGTTCTTGTAGGGGCCGCCGCACACCCCGGGCGAGCCCGTGCCCGCCGCGCGGTGGCGGACCGCGACGCGCGGCTCTTACGCCTTGCCGGGCGAGGCGGCCAGGGTTCCGGCCTGGATGCTCCGCCGCAGGACGCGACCGGTCTCGCCGAGGATGTAGGGCCGCGTCCCGGCGAAACCCACCTCCAGGACCAGCTCGGCCTCGCCGCTGGACACGGCGCCCCGGCCCGGATTGGCGGTGCGGAAATCGACGATCGTGCGGATCGTGCAGGTCTCGGTGTCGCAGGCGGCGCGCATCGCCCGCGGCTCGTAGCGCCGCTCGGGCCAGCGCTGGACGAAGCTGCGCTTCTCGGCGACCAGGGCCGCCGTGGTGATCGGCCGCCCGTAGAAACGCACGCGGGTCGCGTAATACTGGGTCGCGGCCCCGACCATGGTGTCGCTCGGACCCGAGACGGTGGCGAGGTAGCTCGTCGTCAGCGCCCGGGCGGCGGCCACGCGCTCCGCCGACGCGCCCGGCGCCGGGGCGGTCGCGGCCGGCGTCTCGGCGAGCCGGTGCGGGTGGCGCGCGGGGTGGTGCAGGTGTTCCCGGACCGGCGGACGCTCCAGGGCGGCCGCCCGCTTCGGTCCCGGCGCCCGCGTGGCCGCCGCCTTCGGCAGGGCGTCCTCGCCCGGCTCGGGTCTGGCGGCCTGCCGGACCGGCTCGGCGGCGCGCACCGGCGCTTTCGCCGCGTCCTTCGTCGATTCCTTCGCCGCCTCCTGCGCCGATTCCTTTCCCGGACCCTGCGCGGAACCCTGCGCCTGCGCGGCGGCCCGGGGCGGCGGGTCGACCCAGGCGCTCTGGGCAGCGGCACCGCCCGCGAGGGCGAACGGCAGGAGCATGCCGAGGGCGAGGGCCTGGGGACGGACGGGACGTGTGGCGGACATCGGTGCCTTCCTGGCGGCCGGGGCGGGCATCATGGAGAACGCGCCCGCGTGGGTCGGGGGTTCCACGAAGGGCTCGGGCGCGCCCACATCCTGCCGAACTCCGCGACGGCGACCAGCCCGGAATTGCGGGGATGATGGGGTTGCGTTCGTGCGTTTGGGTACCAAGTCGGGGACAGACTTGGCCTTTGGCCGGTCCCGGGTTTCCTACCGCGTTCCAGACTGCCCGCTCCCCCGTGCACCGAGGCTCCCTTGGCCCGACCTGAGACCGAGTCGCCCTCCGGCCCGCTTCCCGGGAGCGCGCGATGAGCACCCAGCCGCGCCGGGCCCTGCTGCTCTGCAACGCCAAGGCGCGCAACGGCGCCCTGGATCTCGACGAGGTGCGGGAGATCCTGCGGGCGGGCGGCATCGAGCCGGAGGAGCCGCCGCCGGAAGCCGATTGCCGCGACGTGATCCGCGACCGGGCCGGCGCGGTCGATCTCGTGATCCTGGGCGGCGGCGACGGCACCATGAACTACGCCGCGCCCGCGCTGGTGGCGAGCGGCCTGCCCTTCGCGATCCTGCCGCTCGGCACGGCGAACGACCTCGCACGCTCCCTCAACCTGCCGCTCGACCCCCTGGCGGCGGCCCGCTTCATCCCGACCGCGCAGGCGCGGCCGGTGGATCTCGGCTGGGTCAACGGCCACTACTACTTCAACGTGGCGAGCATCGGCTTCTCGGCGGAGCTCGCGGGCGAGCTGACGTCCGAATCGAAGAAGACCTGGGGCGTCCTCGGCTACGCGGTGGCGGCCGTCCGGGTCTTGCGCCGGGTCCGGCCCTTCACGGTGACGATCGAGCACGACGGCGTGGTGGAGAAGGTCACCACGATCCAGGTCTCGGTCGGCAACGGGCGCCACTACGGCGGCGGCATGACCGTGGAGGAGAGTGCCGCGGTCGACGACGGCAAGCTCGATTTCTACAGCCTGGAGATCAAGCACTGGTGGCGGCTCCTCGCGCTGCTGCCCGCCCTGCGGCGGGGCACGCACGGCCGGGCCGCCGACGTGCGGGCGTTCCACACCCAGGAGATCCGGCTCTCGACCCGCAGGCCTCGGCCGGTGAACACCGACGGCGAGCTGACCACGCACACGCCCGCCCATTTCAAGGTCTTCCCGAAGATCCTGCAGGTCCTGGCGCCCGAACCGGTGCGCGGACCGGCCCCCTTCGACCTGACGGCCCTCGGGAGCCGCCTGTTCCCGACCAGCGAGGCACCGCGCCCGTGACCGATCTGCTCCAGCTCGCCAGTCAGCCCGCCGTCTGGGCTGCCCTCGCCACGCTCGTGGTGATGGAGGCGGTGCTCGGCATCGACAACCTGATCTTCATCTCGATCCTGACCAACAAGCTGCCGCCCGAGCATCAGACGCGGGCGCGGCGCATCGGGATCGGGCTGGCGCTGATCCTGCGGCTGGGGCTGCTCGGCACGGTGGCGTTCATCGTGCACCTGACCGAGCCGGTCTTCTCGGTGCTGGGCCAGAACTTCTCCTGGCGCGACATGATCCTGATCGGCGGCGGCCTGTTCCTGCTCTGGAAGGCGACCAAGGAGATTCACCACACGGTGGATCCGGAGCCCGAGACCCCGGGCGTGACCGGGGGTACGATCGGCTTCGGCGCGGCGATCGGCCAGATCCTGCTCCTCGACCTCGTCTTCTCCATCGACTCGATCATCACCGCGGTCGGCATGACCGAGCACGTGCCGGTGATGATGGTGGCGGTGGTGGTCGCCGTGGTGGTGATGCTGGTCGCCGCCGAGCCGCTCTCGGCCTTCATCGCCCGGAACCCCACCGTGGTGATGCTGGCCCTCGGCTTCCTGATCATGATCGGCATGACGCTGATCGCCGAGGGGTTCGGCGCGCACGTGCCGAAGGGCTACATCTACACCGCGATGGCCTTCTCGGCCGGCGTCGAGGGCCTCAACATGTTGGCCCGCCGGCGCCGCCGTCCCGTCCGGGACGGCGCCCCCGCGTCGACCGGTCCGGCGCGGCGCGCCTGAGAGGGAGCGACCGTCATGCGGATCCGCGCGGCCCTCCTCCTCATGCTCCTCCCCGCCGCCGTCCACGCGGAGACGAAACCGATGGCGCCCGATCCGACGGTCCTGCACGACCTCGCCCCCACCGGCACGCTCCGGGCGGCGATCAACCTCGGCAACCCGGTGCTGGCGCAGGCCGGCGCCGACGGCCCCGCCGGGGTCTCGGTCGACCTCGCGCGGGCGCTGGCGGCCCGGCTCGGCGT
Organism: Methylobacterium sp. yr668; assembly: GCF_900116245.1. Classification (NCBI taxonomy): domain Bacteria; kingdom Pseudomonadati; phylum Pseudomonadota; class Alphaproteobacteria; order Hyphomicrobiales; family Methylobacteriaceae; genus Methylobacterium; species Methylobacterium sp. yr668. The sequence continues at coordinate 24,381 of NZ_FOZY01000020.1, forward strand.
GCCGGTGGCGTTCGTGACCTTCCCGGGAGCCGGCGCGGTCTCGGGCTCGGCGGGCTCCGGGACCTGGGACATCTGCTTCCTGGCGATTGACCCGAAGCGGGCCGAGGGGATCGCCTTCACGGAGCCCTACGTGCTGATCGCCGGCAGCTACCTCGTGCCGGCCGCCTCGCCGATCCGGTCCCTGGAGGCGGTGGACCGCGACGGCGTGCGCGTGTCGGTCGGGCGCGGGAGCGCCTACGACCTGTTCTTGAGTCGCGCGCTGCAGCACGCGACCCTGGTGCGGGCGCCGACCTCGGCCGAGGCGGTCACGGCCTTCGCCCGGGACGGGCTCGACGTCGCGGCCGGCGTCCACCAGCCCCTCGCCGCCCACGCGGCGGCCCACCCGGAGGTGCGGCTGCTGCCGGGGCACTTCATGGAGATCCCGCAGGCGATGGGAATGCCGGTCGGGCATCCGGCCGGCGCCGCGTATCTCGCGGATTTCGTCGCGCGGGCGAAGCGGGACGGGCTGGTGCGGCGCGGTCTGGAGGCCAGCGGACAGGATCCGGATCTGGCGGCGCCATGAGTTATCGGCGGCCATCGAACCCGCACACCTCGTCCTGAGGTGCGAGCGGAAGGCGCCTCGAAGGAGCCTCGAAGGAGCCTCGAAGGAGCCCTTTCAGGGCTCGTGCGGCCGACTGGATCCCTCATTCGAGGCCTGCCGGGGCAGGCACCTCACGATCGGATCTACGGACGGACAGAGGATCGAGCGGAACGTCACGATCCGGGGTCCTCTCCATGTCCCGAGGAGGCTCTCGGCCGGCGTCACGCGCTCCGTCATCACGAGCGAAGCGAAGTGACCCAGGGTAGCGCGACCTCGGTGGGCGTCGTGCCGCTGGATCGCTTCGCTCCGCTCGCAAAGACGGTCAGATCGATGCCATCAACCGGACGCCGGATCACATCACCAGGTTCACGATCCGCCCCGGCACCACGATCACCTTCCGCGGCGCCTTGCCCTCCAGCACCTTCTGGACGGCCTCCAGCGCCAGGGTCGCGGCCTCCACGGCCTTGGCGTCGGCGTCCCGCGGCACGGTCACGTCCGCGCGCTTCTTGCCGTTGATCTGGACCGGCAGGGTGATCTCGTCCTCGACCAGGAGCCCCGCCTCGGTCTCGGGCCAGGGCGCCTGGGCGACGAGGCCGCCGCGACCGAGGACGGACCAGCACTCCTCGGCGAGGTGCGGCATCATCGGGGCGATGAGCTGCACCAGGATGCCGGCCGCCTCCTGGGCGGCACCGGCCGAGACCGGCCCGCGCAGGCCGTCCTCCAGGGCGTTGGCCAGAGTGTAGATGTGGGCGACGCAGCGGTTGAAGCGCAGCCGCTCGATATCGTCTTGCACGGAGGCGAGCGCCCGGTGGGCCGCCTTGCGCAGGGTCAGGTCCGCGGCGCCGTCGCCCGCCGCCTGCCCGGCCGCGTTGACCAGGCGCCAGACCTTCTGGACGAACCGGGCCGCGCCCTGCACGCCCTCCTCGGTCCAGATCACGTCGCGCTCGGGCGGCGAGTCGGACAGCATGAACCAGCGCGCCGTGTCGGCCCCGTAGCTCGCGATGATGTCGTCGGGGTCGACCACGTTCTTCTTCGACTTCGACATCTTCTCGATCGGGCCGATCGCGATCGGCGCCTGAGTTTTCACGTGAAACGCGCGGCGCTCACCCTCCTCGGTGGCGAAGCGGATCTCGGCCGGCGGCACCCAGGCGCCGGCCGCGTCCTTGTAGGTCTCGTGGACGACCATGCCCTGCGTGAACAGGCCGGCGAAGGGCTCGGCCACGCCGGCCCAGCCGGTCTCGCGCATCGCCCGCATGAAGAACCGGGCGTAGAGCAGGTGCAGGATCGCGTGCTCGATGCCGCCGATATACTGGTCCACCGCCAGCCAGCGGTCGACCACGGCCCGGTCAGTGGGCGCGTCCGCCAGCCAGGGCGCGGTGAAGCGCGCGTAGTACCAGGACGAGTCGACGAACGTGTCCATCGTGTCGGTCTCGCGCCGGGCCGGCGCGCCGCAATGCGGGCAGGACACGTTGCGCCACGCCGCGTCGCGCTCCAGCGGGTTGCCGGGCTGATCGAACGACACCTCCTCGGGGAGCTTCACCGGCAGGTCGGCCACCGGCACCGGGACCGGGCCGCAGCTGTCGCAGTGGATGATCGGGATCGGGCAGCCCCAGTAGCGCTGCCGGGAGACGCCCCAGTCGCGCAGGCGGAACTGGACCTTGCGCCGGGCGACCCCCTCCCCTTCGAGGCGCCGGGCCACGGCCTCGAAGGCCTCGTCCGTGCGCATCCCGTCGAGGAAGCGCGAGTTGATCATCCGCCCGTCCTCGACATAGGCGGTGTCGGTGATCACGAAGCTCGCCGGATCCTGCCCTTCCGGGCAGACCACGGGCGTGTTGCCGAGCCCGTACTTGTTGGCGAAATCGAGGTCGCGCTGGTCGTGCGCCGGGCAGCCGAACACCGCGCCGGTGCCGTACTCCATGAGCACGAAGTTCGCCACGTAGACCGGCAGCTCCCAGGACGGGTCCAGGGGATGGCGGACGGTCAGGCCGGTGTCGAAGCCGTGCTTCTCGGCGGTGTCGATGGCGGCCTGGGCGGTGCCGGTGCGACGGCACTCCTCGATGAAGGTCTGCAGCTCCGGCCGTCCCTCGGCCAGCGCGGCGGCCAGGGGATGGTCGGCGGCGATCGCCAGGAACTTGGCGCCGAACAGGGTGTCGGGCCGGGTCGTGTAGACGGTCACCGGATCGGCCGCGCCGGCCACCGGCCGGGCCAGGGCGAACTGAACCTCCAGGCCCTCCGAGCGGCCGATCCAGTTCTTCTGCATCAGCCGGACCTTCTCGGGCCAGCGGTCCAGCCCGTCCAGGGCGGTCAGCAGGTCCTCGGCGAAGTCGGTGATCTTGAAGAACCACTGGGTCAGCTCGCGCTGCTCCACCAGCGCGCCGGAGCGCCAGCCGCGGCCGTCGATCACCTGCTCGTTGGCCAGCACCGTGTGGTCCACCGGGTCCCAGTTCACCTTCGCTGTGCGGCGGGTGACGAGGCCCTTGGCCAGGAAGTCCAGGAACATGCGCTGCTGGTGCTTGTAATAGTCGGGATCGCAGGTCGCGATCTCCCGGCTCCAGTCGAGCGACAGGCCCATGGCCTTCAGCTGGTCGCGCATCGACGCGATGTTGGCGTAGGTCCAGTCCCGCGGGTTGACCTTGCGCTCCATGGCGGCGTTCTCGGCCGGCAGGCCGAAGGCGTCCCAGCCCATCGGGTGCAGCACGTTGAAGCCGCGGGCGCGCTTGTAGCGGGCGACCACGTCGCCCATCGCGTAGTTGCGGACGTGGCCCATGTGGATGCGCCCCGACGGGTAGGGGAACATCTCGAGCACGTAGTATTTCGGGCGGCCGTCGGCATTGTCGGTCTCGAACAGCCGCTTCTCGGCCCAGGCCTCCTGCCAGCGCGGCTCGGCATCCTTGGCGTTGTAGCGCTCGACGGGCTGGGGGGCGGTGCTGGCGGTCATGGATCCGGCTGCGTCAGGGGCTCGTCGGTCATTCCGAAGGATGACCACGGCACGGTCGCGCCGCGATAGCATATCTGCGCCGCAGCCGGTCAACGCGGCGCGCGATTCGGGCTTGCGCGGGGCGCGCGAACGCATAGGTCGGCGGGGATCAGGCGCGACGACGACGCGCGCCGAGGCTCATACCACGCAGACCGACGCCCGGCAGCGACAGGACAGGCACGCCATGGACGACGCGACGACCGGCACGAATGCCCCTCCGACCGATGGGATGGGACAGAGGACCGACAAGCTCCCCGTCGGTCAGGCCGATGTCGCGGCCGGGCTCGCCGAGGTGCGCGCCGCCATCGCCCGCGCGGCCGAGGATTCGGAGCGCGACCCGGCCGAAGTGCAACTCGTTGCGGTCTCCAAGACCGTCCCGGCCGAGGGCATCCTGCCGGCGCTGAAGGCCGGCCATCGCGTCTTCGGCGAGAACTACGTCCAGGAATCCACCGCGAAGTGGCCGGCCCTCCGCCACCGCTTCCCGGACGTGGAGCTGCACCTCGTTGGGCCGCTGCAATCCAACAAGGCCCGGGAGGCGGTGGCGCTGTTCGACGTGATCCACTCCCTCGACCGGCTGTCGCTCGCGGCGGCCCTGGCCAAGGAGATCGAGCGGTCCGGCCGGACCCCGAAGCTGCTCATCCAGGTCAACACCGGCGCGGAGCCGCAGAAGGGCGGCGTGCTCCCGGACCAGCTCGCCACCCTCCTCTCGGAGTGCCGGGAGACCCACGGGCTGGCGATCCAGGGCCTGATGTGCATCCCGCCCGCGGACGACCCGCCCTCCGCCCATTTCGCCCTGCTGGCCCGGCTCGCCCACGAGCACAACCTGCCGATCCTCTCCATGGGCATGAGCGCGGACTTCCCGGCGGCGATCCAGCTCGGCGCCACCCATGTCCGGGTCGGGACCGCGATCTTCGGGGCCCGGACCCGGAAGGCCTGACGCTGGGCCCGGGCCTCAACCTGGGCCCGGGCCTCAGCCGATCCGCAGGTGCGTCCGCGGCCCGAGGCGCCCGAGCAGGCGCAGGAGATCGGCCCGGGCCAGGGCGACGCAGCCCTCCGTGGGGCGGTAGCCGTCCCGGGCGATGTGCAGGAAGATCGCCGAGCCCCGCCCCTTCCGGATCGGGGCGCGGTTGTAGTCGAGGTCGATCACCACGTCGTAGAGCCCGTCGCCGCGCCACATCGATTCGGCGCTGACCCCCGGGGCCGGCAGGCGGATCGGCCGGTTGTAGCGGCGGTCCCGGCTCTCGTCGCACCAGCCGTCGTCGGGGCGGGTCGCCCGCAGGGGCAGCAGCGTGCGCGGCCGGACCGCGAGGTGGTCGGGCCGGTACGCGCCGCCGCGCAGGCGGAAGCGCCCGCGCGGCGAGCCGCCGTCGCCCTCGCGCTTGTCGCCGACGATCCCGCCCGCCCCGAGGGCGCAGGGAATCACCGCCGGGCCGACGAGGAGCTGCCCGCGCCGCCGGTCCCCGACGAGGGCGCGGACGCGGATCTCCCCCAGGGTCAGGCGGATGGGTCCCCTGCTCGGCCGCCGCATCTCCGTCCTCCCGAATCCGCCCGGTCCCGGGGCCTTATGCCCGGGATCGGTACTTCGAACCGGTGAAAAATTGCGCACAAGGCAACTTCCGGCCACAAAGGATGCTCTATCTCTCGGTTGAACCCGGGCCGCCGAGCCGGGATTCGGGAGCGCGCCAGCCCCCCGCCGCGCCGCGGGGACCGCCGCCGTGATCCCGGAGCGGCGCGCCCCCGATCCCGCAGCCCGTTCGCCGGGGCGCTTGTCACGGCGGCGAAAGGATGCGGAAACACAAGCCTGGGTAGGGTCGTCGCGCGATCCTGCCGAGATCTGACATCATCGCATGCTGCACCCGGCAGGCGGCCCTCGCCCCTCCCGCAGCACGCATTGGGGCCCGGACGATGCCGAATGTCTACCGCCTGCTGATCTGCGACGACGACGCGGTCCTGCGCGATACCCTAACCGAGCAGCTCGATCTCTGCGACGAGTTCACGGTCTTCACCGAGGCCAACGCCACCGACGCGATCCGGCGGGTCGCCGCGGAGCGGATCGACCTCGCCGTCATGGATGTCGGCCTGCCCGACCTCGACGGGCGCGAGGCCGTGCGCCGGATGCGCGCCGCCGGCTTCCGCGGCCCGGTGATCATGCTGACCGCCCAGGATTCCGAGGCGGACCACGTCGAGGGGCTGGAGGCCGGCGCCAACGACTATGTCACCAAGCCGTTCAAGTTCGGCATCCTGCTGGCCCGGATCCGCGCCCACCTGCGCAGCCACGAGGCCTCCGAGGACGCGGTCTTCCAGATCGGCCCGTACACGTTCCGCCCGGGCGCCAAGCTCCTCGTCGGCGAGCGCGGCTCCAAGCTGAAGCTCACCGAGAAGGAGACCGCGATCCTGCGCTTCCTCTACCGGGCGGGCCGGGCCGTGGTGAACCGCGACACCCTGCTGGCCGAGGTCTGGGGCTACAACGCCCAGGTGACCACGCACACGCTGGAGACGCATATCTACCGGCTGCGCCAGAAGATCGAGCCGAACCCCGCCACCGCCGCGATCCTCGTGACCGAGGGCGGCGGATACAAGTTGCTGCCCTGACGAATTGAAGCTTTACGTGTAGGCGATCCGGCGGGTTCGCGTATGCGCAGGGTGGTGAGGCGTTCTTGGGGCTCGACGACGATATCGCGATCCTCGCGGCCGCGCCGCTGTTCGGCTTCCTCGACCGGGACGCCCTGCGCCTGCTGACCTTCGCGGCCGAGCGGCGCGACCTCGCGGACGGCGACCTGCTCTTCGCCCGCGGCGATCCGGCCGATGGCGGCTTCGTGGTGATGGCGGGCACGATCCGCCTGGAGCCCCGGGTTCCAGCGGCCGAGCCGGTGCGGGCCGGGCGCTCGGCCCTGATCGGCCAGCTCGCCCTGTTCGTGCGCGGGACGCGCCCGACCGAGGCCCGGGCCGAGGGGAGCGCCGCGGTGATGCGGATCACCCCGATGCTGATGCGCCGCGTGCTGGAGGAGTTCCCCGCCGCCGCGCGGGCGGTCCACGACACTCTGGCGGACGACCTCGCCGGGCTGGTGACCGATCTCGATCAGGTCCGCGAACTGCTCGAGGTCATCGACGGCATCTCCTCAGGTGACAGCTCCGGTGACCGCTTGTAAGCACGGGCTCCCGCCGCAAGAGTTCTGACCCGTTCCATGTCCCAGGCCGGCCTGCCCCACTCCGATCTCGCCCAGACCATCGAAGCCGCCTGGGACGACCGCGCCAACGTGTCGACCGCCACCAAGGGCGCGGTGCGCGAGGCGGTCGAGGCGGCCCTGGAGCTGCTCGATTCGGGTAAGGCCCGCGTCGCCGAGAAGTCGGGCAACCACGACTGGGTGGTGAACCAGTGGCTGAAGAAGGCGGTGCTGCTCTCCTTCCGCCTCAACGACATGGCGACGATCGAGGGCGGCCCCGGCGGCGCGCCCTGGTGGGACAAGGTCGCGTCGAAATTCGCCGGCTGGGGCGAGGCCGAGTTCCGCGCCGCGGGCCTGCGCGCCGTGCCGGGCTGCTTCGTGCGCCGGGGCTCCTACATCGCTCCCGGCGCCGTGCTGATGCCGAGCTTCGTCAATCTCGGCGCCCATGTCGGCGAGGGCACGATGGTCGACACCTGGGTGACGATCGGCTCCTGCGCGCAGGTCGGGAAGAACTGCCACATCTCGGGCGGCGCCGGTATCGCCGGCGTCCTGGAGCCGCTCCAGGCCAACCCGGTGATCATCGAGGACGACTGCTTCATCGGCGCCCGCGCCGAGGTGGCGGAGGGCGTCATCGTCGGCCAGGGCAGCGTCCTGTCCATGGGCGTCTATATCGGCGCCTCCACCAAGATCGTCGACCGGACCACCGGCGAGGTCATGTACGGCCGGGTGCCGCCCTACTCGGTGGTCGTCTCGGGCACGATGCCCGGCAAGGCGCTGCCGGACGGCACGCCGGGCCCGGGCCTCTACTGCGCGGTGATCGTCAAGCGCGTCGATGCCGGCACGCGGTCCAAGACCGCCATCAACGAGCTGCTGCGCACCTGATTCATCCGGGACCTGGCGGGAGCGCGATGGAGACGTCCGAGCTGACCCTGACGGTGGCGGGCCGGACGGTGCCGACCCCCTGCGACCGGATCGGGGCGGGGCCGGACGCGCTCCTGCTCCCGGCCCTGTCGACCATCTCGGCGCGGGCCGAGATGCGCGGCCTCGCCGGTCGCCTCGGGACGGAGTACCGCTGCCTCGTCCCCGACTGGCCGGGCTTCGGCGCCCGGCCGCGGGCGCGGGTCCCCCTCGCCCCGGCGACCTTCCACGCCTTCCTGGACGCCCTGCTGGTGGCCGCGCCCGGCCCCTACGCCCTCGGCGTCGCGGCCGGCCACGCCGCCGGTTACCTCGTGGCGGCGGCGCGGCGCCACCCGGGGGCCTTCGGGCGGCTGGTCCTGGTGGCCCCGACTTGGCGGGGACCGCTGCCCACCGCGATGCCGGGGCGGGCGCACTGGTTCCCGCGCATCCGCCGGGCCGTGGAGGCCCCGCTCCTCGGCGAGGCGCTCTACCGGATCAACATCAGCCCGCCGATCATCGGCCGGATGATGCGCGCCCACGTCTACGCCGACGCGGCCCGGGTCACCCCGGCGGTGATCCGCGACAAGCACGCCATCACCCGCCAGCGCAACGGCCGCTTCGGCACCGCCGCCTTCGTCACCGGCGGCCTCGACCCGGTGGGCAGCCGCGACGCCTTCCTGGCCCTGTTCGGCGACGGCCTGCCGCCGACCCTGGTGCTGCGCCCCGCGGGCGCCCCGCGGCGCTCGGGCGCCGAGATGGACGCCCTCGTCGCCGGCGGCCGCGTGACCGGCGCCGCGATCCCCGGCGCCCTGAGCCCGCACGAGGAGCATCCGGACGCCGTGGCCGCCGCGATCCGGGCGGCGTGAGCGCGGCGCGTGTGACAAGCGGCCCGGATCGCCGCCGCCCCGCCCTGGACAGGCGTGTGTGCCTGTGCAGGGACTGAACGGGCCGGCTGAGCCGTTCCTCCGGCAGCGGGCGCGCCCCGCAGATTCCATCCGAGAGAGTCCCGGATCCGATGCTGCGCACGCCGTCCCTGCCCCTCTTCGCCCCGGCCGCCCTCGCCCTCCTCCTGGCCGTCGCGGCCCGGGCCGAGGATTCCCCCCGCCCAGCCCCCTCGGCCCCCCCGGCAACACCGGCGGCCCCGTCCCTCGGTGCCGACACGCTGAAGCCCGGCAAGCCGGCCGTGAAGCCCTATCTGGCCGACGCGGCGGTGCCGGACGCCGTCCAGTTCCTGCCCTCCCCGCCGGCCCACGACGCGCCCCTCGACAAGGCCGACCGGGCGGCCTTCAACAGCACCCGCGCCCTCAAGGGGTCGCCGCGCTGGGAGCTGGCCGCCAACGACGTGTCCGAGGGCGCCGCCGCCGTCCTGGAGAACTTCGCCTGCGTGCTCGGCACCCGGATCGATCAGGCGCGGGTGCCGGCGGTGATCAACCTCCTGGAGCGCGCCCGTCTCGATCTCGCCCGGGCGACGCGGGGACCCAAGGTCCATTACCGGCGCCTCCGCCCGTTCGTCGGCAACGAGGCGCCGATCTGCGTGCAGCGCAGTCAGGCCCTGGCCGACAGCTTCAGCTACCCGTCGGGCCACGCCACGCAGGGCTGGGCCTACGCGCTGATCCTCGCGTCCCTGGTGCCCGAGAAGGCGACCCCGATCGTGGCCCGCGGCCGGGCCTACGGCGAGAGCCGGATCGTCTGCGGCGTGCACTGGCTCAGCGACGTGGCCGCGGGACGCCTGACCGGCACCGCGGTCTTCGCCGCCCTGATGGGCGACGCGACCTTCCGCGCCGATCTCGACAAGGCCCGCGCTGAGCTTCGCGGCGCCCTCGCCAGCCCTGGGACGGTTCCTGATCAGGCCGCCTGCACTCGGGAGGCGACCGCCCTGCGGGAGCCCCCGCTCGAGTTCTAGGCGCGAACGATTGTAGATTTGAACGCTTCTAAGTGTGTGATTTACAACACGTTTTCGGCTTGATCGAGCGGCCGTGATCGATGGTACGGGAGCCCCGGGCGCCGTGTAGAGGCGCGTTCGTGGGTCCCCGATGTCGTTTCGTTCCGCTCCGTCCGGTCTGCTCCTCGCCACCACCGCGCTGACCACCGTCGCCCTCGTTCCGGTGGCCGCCCAGGGCGCCGCCGTCCAGCTCGACGAGATCTCCGTGGAGGCCGCCCGCCCGGCCGCCGCGGCCCCGACGGGCGTCGGCGGCGGCGGCGGCAATGTCAGCCGCGGCGACGGCGGCGGCGCGGCCACCAGCGGCGGCGGCGGCGGCCCCTCCGGCGTCACCGGCTACGTGGCGCGCGTGAGCCCCGCGGCGACCAAAACCAACACGCCCCTGCTCGAGACCCCGCAATCGGTCTCCGTGGTCACCCGCGAGCAGCTCAACGACCGCAACGTGCAGGATCTGGCCCAGGCGATCGCCTACACGCCGGGCGTGTCGAGCAGCGTGTTCGGCTTCGATCCCCGCTACGATGCCTTCTACATCCGCGGCTTCAGCGCGACCTACAACGGCATCTTCCGCGACGGCCTGCGCCTCAATGCCGTCGGCCTGACGATCCCGCGCAGCGAGCCCTACGGGCTGGACGCGGTCACCATCCTGAGGGGTCCGGCCTCGGGCCTCTACGGTCTCGGCTCGCCCGGCGGCATCGTCGACTCGACCTCGAAGCGCCCGGTCTTCGTACCCTTCGGAGAGGTGCAGTTTCAGGCCGGCAACTACGACCGCTTCCAGGGCAATTTCGACATCGGCGGCCCGGTGGCGGGCACGGACGGGACGATGGCCTACCGCGTGACCGGCGTGAAGCGCCAGTCCAACACCTACCTGCCCGGCGGAGACGACGACCGCACCTTCATCGCCCCGTCCTTCACGTGGCGCCCGGATTCCGACACCAGCTTCACCTTCCTCAGCGAGTATTTCGAGTCGCGCCTGCCGGGAACGTCCTTCTTCTACAACGACCCGGGCTTCCGGGTGACCAATTTCTACTCCGGAGATCCGGCGTTCAACCAGTACAAGCAGCAGCAATATCGCGTCGGATACGCTTTCGAGCACAGGTTCTCGCCGGATCTGATCTTCCGTCAGAACTTTCGCTACTACGACGTCCGCGCGGATTACGATTACACGTCGATCACGGGGCTGAACCCGGCCCGGACCCTGGGCGCGCGGACGGCCGGCGCCTACCTGGACACGCTGGGCCAGATCTCCCTCGACAACCAGCTCGAGGGCCGCTTCACCACCGGTCCGATCCAGCACACCCTGATCGGCGGGGTCGATTACGCCCATTACGACTACACGCGCGCCTTCGGTTTCGGGGCCGCGCCGGACCTCAACCTCCTGACCCTGAACTACGGGCAGCAGGTCATCGCCCGGCCGCGCTACACGAATTTCCAGAGCCAGGCGCAGGATCAGATCGGCGCCTACCTGCAGGATCAGGCCAAGCTCGGGCGCTTCGTGCTGACCCTCACCGGCCGGCACGACTGGGTCTTCCAGAACACGAGCGACCGGACGGCCGACACGGTCGCCGACCAGACCGATCGGGCCTTCTCGGGCCGCATCGGCCTGAATTACCTGCTCACCGACTTCCTGGTGCCCTACGCCAGCTACGCCACGACCTTCACGCCGCAGGTCGGCGTCGACGTGAACGGGAACCCGTTCAAGGCCGCGACCGGCGACCAGATCGAGGCCGGCGTGAAGGCGGCCATCCCGAACACCAACATCACGACGTCGTTCTCAGGGTTCGACATCGTGCAATCGTCGCTCCTGCGGCAGGATCCCAACAACATCGCCAATCAGGTCGCGACCGGGTCGGTCGAGTCGAAAGGGTTCGAGGCCGAGCTGACGGCGAACTTCGCGCCGGGAACCAACCTGACGCTGTCCTACACCCACCTCAACCTTCGCTATCTGCGCCAGACCTCCCTGGTCACCGGGCGGCCGATCGACGGCAACGCCCTCTCGGGGATCCCGGGCGACAGCTTCACCGCCTTCGGGACCTATCAGTTCGCGCCCGGCTCGCCGCTGGCCGGCCTGCAATTGGGCGGCGGCATCCGCTACGCCGGGACGAGCTTCGCCGACGACGAGAACACCGTCCGCAACCCGACCGTGACCCTGTTCGACGCGCTGGTCGCCTACGATTTCGCGGCCCTCGACCCGAAGTACAGGGGCTTCCGCGCGCAGATCAACGCGTCCAACATCTTCGACCGCAGCTACACGACCTGCCAGGCCGGGTTCTGCTACCGCGGCGCGCCCGCGACGGTCATCGGCAGCCTGATCTACCGCTGGTAATGTCCGGGAGCGGGGGCCGCGGCATGGCAGGTCCCCGCCCCCGGCACTGGAGCCGGGATCGGAAACCGTCCTAAGGCCGGAGCATCGTCCTCCGACCCGGACCCGCCATGCTCTCGACCCTGCTGGTCGTGCTGCCGATCTTCGCGCTGATCTTCGCCGGCTGGCTGGCCCGGCGCGTCGGCGTGCTCGGGGCCGCCGCCACCACCGAACTCAACCGGTTCGTGGTCTTCCTGGCCCTGCCGGCGCTGCTGTTCGACGTGACCGCGCACGCCCACTGGAGCACCATCTGGAAGCCCGGCTTCATCGGCGCCTTCGGACTCAGCAGCCTCGCGATCTTCGCCCTCGCCGTGCTGATCCGCGGCGGGGCGGGGCGGCCGCTGGCCGACGCCGCGGTCGACGGGCTCAACGCCGGCTACGCCAATACCGGCTTCATGGGCTTCCCGCTGGCGCTCGTCGCCTTCGGGCCGGAGGCGCTCGCGCCCACCACGGTGGCGGCGATCCTCACGGTCTGCGGCGTCTTCGCGGTGGCGATCGTGCTCATCGAGACCGGGCTGCGGCGCGAGGCGGCCGCGTCGGGGAGGGGCGGCGGCGCGCGCCGGCCCGTGTGGTGGACGGTCAGCCGCTCGCTGGTGCGCAACCCGCTGCTGGTGGCACCGGCGCTGGGCGCGCTGGTGCCGAGCGCCGGCCTCGCCGTGCCGGACGCGGTGGCCACGTTCCTGAAGCTCCTCGGCGGCGCGGCGGCGCCCTGCGCCCTGGTGGCGCTCGGCCTGTTCCTGGCCCAGCCCCGCCAGACCGGAGGCGGGCAGGGGCGCACCGCCGCGCTGCTCGTCGGCCTCAAGTTGGTGCTCCACCCGCTCCTGGCCTACGGCCTCGGCCGCTACCTGTTCGACCTGCCCCCGCTCCTGCTGCACACCGCGGTGCTCATGGCCGCCCTCCCCACCGGCACCGGGCCGTTCATGCTGGCGGAGTTCTACCGGCGCGAGGCCGACCTGACCGCCACCGTGGTGCTGGTCTCGACCGTGCTGGCCGTCGTCACGGTCTCGGCCTACCTCGCGGCGATCGCCTAGGCGACGCGGCAGGGCCTCGGCTCTCCGGACGGCCGCGGCCTCACATTCGGAAACCGGGCGACCACGCTCCTGCCGCAGAGGAATCGTAACGTTTGCCCCGTAGCGTCGTGGCGCGGAACGCCGTGTCCGCGCTAGAACGATCCGACAGGCAGGGGCGGAACGACGGCGGATGGTGGGTTCGGGAGTTTCCATCGCGGGGCGGATCGCCCGCCTCGCCTGCGCGACCGGTCTGGCGCTGAGCCTCTCGGCCTGCTTCCGGCCGCTCTACGGGCCGACCGCCTCGGGGGAATCCGTCCAAGCCCTGCTCGCCTCGGTCCAGGTCGACGACGTCGCGATGGCCCAGGGCCAGGAGCGCCTCGGCCACTACCTGCGCAGCGAGCTGGTCTTCGACCTCGACGGGTCCGGCCACCCGGCGACCAAGCGCTACCGGCTGAAGCTCTCGGGCTCCGAGATCGTGCAGACCCCGATCGTCTCCTCCACCACCGGCCGCGCCGAGGCCGGCACCCTGGTGGCCAACATCAAGTACAGCCTGGAGGATATGGGCGGCACCAAGGTCTACACCGAGGGCGTCGCCACCTCGACCGCGACCTACGACCGCTCGGTGCAGCGCTTCGCCAGCCAGCGGGCGGCGCGGGACGCCGAGATCCGGCTGGCCAGCGTGCTGTCCGACCAGATCAAGAGCCGCCTCGCCGCCGTCCTCTCGACGAAGCCGTAACCCGACGTGACGGCGGTCAAGGCCGGCGAGATCGAGGGGCTGATCCGGCGCGGGCCCGATCCGCGCATCCCCGTCATCCTGGTCTTCGGGCCGGATACCGGTCTGGTGACCGAGCGGGCCCGGAAGCTCGCGGAGGATTTCGTCGACGACCCGGCCGACCCGTTCGCGCTGGTGCGGATCGACGGCGACGCCCTCGCCTCCGATCCGGGCCGGCTGTGCGACGAGGCCGGGACGATGGGCCTGTTCGGCGGCCGCCGGTCGATCTGGGTCCGGCCCGGCACCCGCAACTACGCGCCTGCCGTCGAGGCGGTGCTCGGCGCGACCGTCGCCGACGCCCGCATCGTGGTGGAGGCCGGCGACCTCGCCAAGAACAACCCGCTCCGCACCCTCTGCGAGCGCTCGCCGAAGGCGCTCGCGATCCCCTGCTACGCCGACGACGAGCGGACCCTCTCGGACTTGATCGAGCGCACCCTCCAGGAGCGCGGCCTGCGCATCGACCGCGCCGCCCGGGAGGTCCTGGCCCGCAGCCTCGGCGGCGACCGCCGGGCGAGCCTGATGGAGATCGAGAAGCTCGCCCTCTACGCCGCGGGGGAGGGGGACCGGACCGTGACCCTCGAGCACGTGGAGGCCGTGACCAGCGACGTCGCGGCGAGCGTGCTCAACACCCTGATCGACGCCGCCTTCGACGGCCGCCGCGACGCGGTGGAGCGCGACTACCGCCGCTTCCGGCACGAGGGCCTCGACCCAGGCGTGGTGCTGGGCTCGGCGCTGCGGCACGCCCTGACGCTGCTCACCACCCGCCTCGACAATCCCGACAAGACGCCCGCCACGATGGTGGCGACGTGGCGGGGCCTGCATTTCAAGCGCAGGGCCAGCATCGAGGGCCAGCTCGGCGCGTGGCCGCCCGGGACCCTCCGGCAGGCCGTGGCGGCCCTGCAGGAGGCCGTCCTCGCCTGCCGGCGGGCCGAGCCCGACCTGGCCCACGCGCTGGCCTCGGCGGCCCTCCTGCGGGTCGCCGAGGCGGGTGCGCGGCGGCGCCGCTGAGGCCGCGCCGTCGGCGGCGCGGATTGCCTTTCCCACACCGGAGAGGGGGTACCGCGCGACGGTCTCGGCCGGAGAGGCCCGCATGCGAGAGGGCTGCGACACGACCCGACGCGGACACTGACGCGCGATGTCGGTGCTCCATCGCCCGGCCCGGACCGCCTGACCTGAGCGCGACACCACGCCCTCTACCACCGCGCGCCGCAGCCTGCTGACCGGGCCCGCGCCGGCCCCGCGCCGGGCTCGCTCAGCCCGGGCCCCCGGGCTGGCCGGGATGGTTCCTCAGGCGTCCGAGACCTTGAACCGGTTGAGCAGGGCCTGCAACTCGTCCTGGGTCTCGTAGCGGATGCGGATCTCGCCCGAATCGGCGTCCTTGGGCTTGTAGGAGACCGGGACGCCGAGGGCCCGGTGGATCCGCAGTTCCAGGTCGCGCACCGTCGCGGGACGCTCGGCCGAGAGGCGCGGGCGCCCGGGGCGGGGCGTCTCGGCCGGGGCGGCCTCCGCGGAGGCGATCGCCTCCACGTCCCGGACCGATAGGCTCTCGGCCACGACGCGCCGCGCCGTCGCCTCCGGATCGCGCACGGCCAGCAGCGCGCGCGCGTGGCCGGCAGTCAACTCGCCCGCGGTGACCCGCTCCTGCACGGACAGCGGCAGGTTGAGCAGCCGGAGCGTGTTGGCGAGATGGCTGCGGCTCTTGCCGAGGATCTCGGCCAGCTCCTTCTGGGTGTACGAGAAATCCTTCATCAGGCGCTCGTAGCCGGACGCCTCCTCGATCGCGTTGAGGTCGGTGCGCTGGACGTTCTCCAGGATGGCGAATTCCAGGGAGCCGCGGTCGTCGATCTCGACCACCACCACCGGCACCTCGTCGAGGCCGGCGCGCTGGGCGGCCCGCCAGCGCCGCTCGCCGGCCACGATCTCGAAGGTGCCGGGCACGTCGCCGATCGGGCGGACCACGATCGGCTGGATGATGCCCCGCTGGCCGATCGAGGCCGCCAGCTCGGACAGCTCCGTCTCGGCGAAGCTCCGGCGCGGGTTGCGCGGGTTGGCGCGCAGGAACTCGATCGGAACCCGGCGCTGCTCCTCGGCCTTGGCCGAGGCCTTGCCGGCCTCGTTGAAGTCACCGATCAGCGCCGCGAGCCCGCGCCCCAGTCGAGGCTTCGCCCCCTCCTCCGCCATGATCGCCACCCGTGTCACGCTCCACACTCGCCCCTCGAACCGGGAGGGGGACTCAAACCCGTCAGGCCGCGGCCGGAACCCGGCCCTCGCGCTGGATCACCTCCGAGGCGAGGCGCAGGTAGGCCTGACTGCCGGCGCATTTCAGGTCGTACAGCAGCGCCGGCTTCCCGTGCGAGGGCGCCTCGGAGATCCGGACGTTGCGGGGGATCACGGTCTCGTAGACCTTGTCGCCCATGAAGCCGCGCACGTCCGCCACGACCTGGGCGGAGAGGTTGTTGCGCGGGTCGAACATCGTCAGCACGATGCCCTGGATCGTCAGCTTCGGGTTCAGGGCGCCGCGGACCTGCTCGACGGTGCGCAGCAGCTGGCTGAGGCCCTCCAGGGCGAAGAACTCGCACTGCAGCGGCACCAGCACCGCGTCGGCGGCCGCCAGCGCGTTGATGGTCAGCAGGTTGAGCGAGGGCGGGCAGTCGATCAGCACGTAGCTGATCCGGCTGAGGCTCGGCGCCTGGGTCAGGCTCTTCAGCACGCCGCGCAGCCGGTGCGCCCGGTCGGGGAGGGTGGCCAGCTCCAGCTCCAGGCCGAGGAGGTCCATGGTCGAGGGCGCCAGCGACAGCCGCGGCACGGCGGTGGGGACCACCGCCTGCGCCAGCGAGGCCTCGCCGGCCATGACCTCGTAGGTCGAGACCCGGCGCTTGGCGCGGTCGATCCCGAGACCCGTTGAGGCGTTCCCCTGCGGGTCGAGATCGACGACCAGCACGTCCTCGCCGATCGCCGCCAGGGCGGTGCCGAGGTTGATCGCCGTCGTGGTCTTGCCGACGCCGCCCTTCTGATTGGCGAGCGCCAGAACGCGCAGAGGGCGTCGCATGGATGAATCCATGGACCTGTCGGCGGGGTCGCCGAGGATCGCTTCGCTCATCGGTGGCTCGGGGCGGCGAGGGCAGTGACGCGCACGATCCGGGCTTCGGAATCGGTCCGGCTCGGCACGAGGTCGTTAACGACTCTCCACTGCGCGCCGGCCTGGGTCAATTCGGCTTGTACGTCCCGCCCCTTCGGAAACAGGCCGGTGGTGCCCGTTTTCAACAGAGGCTCCGTCCAGGCGAGGAGCTGCGCCATCGGGGCGAGGGCGCGGGCGCAGACGACGTCGGTCCCGACATACTCGCCGATCACCGCCTCGATCCGGGCGTTGCGCACCCGGGCCGGCGCCCCGGTGAGCCGGGCGGTCTCGGTGAGGAACGCGCACTTGCGCGCGTTGCTCTCGACGAGGTCGACCCGGACGCCGCGCTCCTGGCCGGCAATGGCCAGGATCAGGCCCGGGATGCCCGCGCCGGAGCCGAGATCGAGCCACGTGCGGGCCTCCGGCGCGAGGTCGAGGAGTTGCAGCGCGTCGTCGATGTGGCGGCTCCAGACCTCCGCCAGCGTCGCGGGGCCGACGAGGTTCTTGATCGGCTGCCAGCGCCGCAGCTGCGCCACGTAGAGGTCGAGCCGCTCCGCTGTTTCACGTGAAACACCGGCCGCCGCCAGGATACGGGCGCGATCCGGATCGCTCATGCCGGGAGCCGGTCCGCGGGGGCCGACGCAGCGCGGGCCCCGCGCCGCGCGTGGGCGGCCAGCAGGGTGAGGGCGGCCGGCGTCACGCCCTCGATCCGCGCCGCCTGTCCGAGGGTCCCGGGGCGCACCGTCTCGAGCTTCACCCGCATCTCGTTCGAGAGGCCGCTGATCGCCGCGTAGTCCAGCCCCGCCGGCAGGCGCACGGCCTCGTCCCGGCGGAAGGCCGCGATGTCGGCGTCCTGCCGGTCGAGATAGACCGCGTAGGTCGCGTCGGTCTTCATCCGGTCGGCGATCCGCGGGGCGACCTCGGCGAGGTCCGGCCACACCGCCGCCAGGTCGGACCAGCCGATCTCTGGGTAGGCGAGGAGCTGGAAGCCGGTGCGGCGGATGCCGTCGCGGTTCAGGACGATCCCGTGGGCCGCGGCCTGGCTCGGCGTCAGGCTCACCGCGTCGAGGCGGGCGCGCGCCGCGTCGAGCGCCGCCTGCCCGGCCGCGAAATGGGCCGCCCTGTGTCCTCCGACGCAGCCCAGCGCGATCCCGCGCGGCGTCAGCCGGGCGTCGGCGTTGTCGACCCGCAGGGACAGCCGGTACTCCGAGCGCGAGGTGAACATCCGGTAGGGCTCGCTGACTCCCTGGGTCACGAGGTCGTCGATCATCACGCCGAGATACGACTCGGCCCGGTCGAAGCCCGCGATGCCGAGGCCGCCCGCGTGCCGGGCGGCGTTGAGGCCGGCCACCAGCCCCTGGCCGGCGGCCTCCTCGTAGCCCGTCGTGCCGTTGATCTGGCCGGCCAGGAACAGGCCCGGCAGGCTCTTCACCTGGAGGCCGACGTCGAGTTCCCGGGGGTCCACGTAATCGTACTCGATGGCGTAGCCCGGCCGCAGGATCGCGGCCCGCTCCAGCCCGGGGATCAGGCGGACGAGGTCGTGCTGCACCTCTTCGGGCAGTGCCGTGGAGATGCCGTTCGGGTAGATCGTCGGGTCGTCGAGACCTTCGGGCTCCAGGAAGATCTGGTGCCCCTCCCGGTCGCCGAAGCGCACGACCTTGTCCTCGATCGACGGGCAGTAGCGCGGGCCCCGGCTGGCGATGCCGCCGGAATACATCGGCGAGCGGTGCAGGTTGGCGCGGATCAGGTCGTGGACGGCCCGGCTCGTCCGCGTGATGCCGCAGCGGATCTGCGGCGTCGTGATCCGCTCGGTCAGCGTCGAGAACGGCACCGGCTCGGCGTCGGCCTCCTGCATCTCCAGGCCGGACCAGTCGATGGTCCGCCCGTCGAGGCGCGGGGGCGTGCCGGTCTTCAGGCGCCCGAGGCGGAGGCCGAGCCGGTCGAGGGTCCGCGCCAGACCGACCGCCGGCGCCTCGCCGACGCGGCCCGCCGGGATCTGCCGCTCGCCGATATGGATCAGGCCGCGCAGGAAGGTGCCGGTGGTCAGCACCACCGCGCCGCAGGCGAGGGTCCGGCCGTCGGCCAGGACGAGTCCGCGGAGGCGGCCCTCGGCGTCGAAGGCCAGGTCCTCGCAGGCGCCGGCGATGACCGTCAGCCCCTCGGTCCCGGCCACGGCCGCCTGCATGGCGGCCGCGTAGAGCTTGCGGTCGGCCTGGGTCCGGGGGCCGCGCACCGCCGGACCCTTGCGGCGATTGAGCAGGCGGAACTGGATGCCGGCCGCGTCGGCGACCCGGCCCATCAGCCCGTCCAGGGCATCGACCTCGCGGACGAGGTGGCCCTTGCCGAGGCCGCCGATCGCCGGGTTGCAGGACATCGCCCCGATCGTCGCCGGATCGTGGGTGACCAGCGCGGTGCGCGCGCCGCAGCGCGCCGCGGCGGCGGCGGCCTCGACGCCGGCATGGCCGCCGCCGACGACCGCGACGTCGAACCGGGCGGAGGAGGGGGTGAACATCGGGTACCGAGCAGCCTTTCGCGGACATCCCGCCGCGGGTGCGAGGAGCGCCCCGGGCCGTGCACGGCGGGTGGGCGCGGGACCGGCGGATCTGCCGGGAGGTCTAAGCGCGCGAAGGCGGGCGGGTCAACGCGTCCCGCCCGCCGCAACGACGCCCCCTTCGCCGGCGCCAGCGGCTCCTCTGAATGCGGTATTCAGAACGCCCGCCGCGCGAAGATCTGTCGTTCCCGCGCCCATTGCTGTCGCGGATCCCGCGAGGACTTGGGCGTCGCGCCTTGTCAGCCGCTGCGGACCGTGCAAATCTTGCGCCGTGACGCGATCCTGTGCGGACAACGCCGTCCGGCAGGCCCACGAGAGGGACCGTTTTCGCCGCGCCGCGGAGCGACGCGCGAGGAGGAGACTCGAGATGTCGTCGCTGACAATCGGCCTGGGCGCCGCCTGTTGCGCGGCCGGCGCCGCCGCCCATTTCCTCGACCGCACCCGGCGCAAGGAAGGCCTGTTCGGCCTCGCGGGCTTCGCCCTGCTCCTGACCGGCATGTTCCTGAGCCGCTCCTGAGGGGGGCCCGGAAGCGCATCGTCTCGGGCCAGGCTTCCCGGCCGAGCGTCGCGCCGGCCGGGAGGACCGCACCGTGCGCGCGGACGGCCGCACGGTGCCTCCCGCGGCCCGCGAACGCGGGACGCCGAGCCGGCTCAGCCGGTCATGGCCGTCGCGGTGTAGCCGGCCTTGGTCAGGGCCTCGGCGATGGTCAGCGCCTGCGCGTCGGTGCGGATCGCCACGCGCGCGGCGTCCCGGTCGACCTGCACGTCGGCCGCGGGATCGATTCGTTTCACCGTGCGGGTCACCGCGGCGGCGCAGCCGTCGCAGGTCATGCCCTCGACCCGCATCAGCAGGTCGGCGCGCGTCTCGTCCATCGGGGCCTCCATAACCGCTTCCTCGGGATGTCGGAGCCCGGCGGGGCCGGCACAAGCCGGGTGTCGGCTCAGAACAGCGCCGGCATGCGGAAGGCGTAATCGATGCGCAGGCCGAACTGATACTGGTTGGGGTTGCCGAACGGGCGCCGCACCAGCGGGCTGTCGCCGGAGGCGCCCAGGATCCGGGTGTAGCCGGCATAGGCCGTGTAGGCCCAGGTCTCGCTCTGCGTGTAGGTCACGCCGCCGAGCACGCCGGCCGAGTAGAAGCTGCGCGGATCGTAGGGGGTGACGCGCCCGTTCAGCGCCGCCTCGATCGGCGAGACGCCGAAGTACTTCCGGGCGTAGCTGGCATCGCCGACATTGAGGCGCGGCCCGATGGAGAACAGGAACTTCTCCGCCGGGATCAGGTAGTCGGCCGCCACCGAGCCGACCGTTCCGTGGTGCCCGTAGACGCCCTGGCGCAGCTCGACGCGGGTCCGGATGAACGAGACCGGGTAGAACTCCGCGAACACGCCGGGCTCCACGGCGAAGCGGGCGTCGCGGAAACCGTACAGGTGGCGCCGGTCGTCGCCGTAGTAGCGCCCCGGCACGAAGCGCGCGGTCGGGCCGATGCGGAACGACTCGGTGTCGAAGAGCGAGAAGCTGAACCCGTCATCCGGCGTCGAGAAGCGGCGCGGCTCGCCGACCCGGCGGATGTCGATCGACGGGTAGCCGACGGCCGTGTAGTCGCTCGCGCCCGGATAGCGCGGCACGGCCTGGATCGAGCCGCTCAGCGTGACGATCCAAGTGTTGGGATCGACCATCGCGAAGGTCGGCGTGGTGCGCGGAAGATCCGCGCCGAGATCCGCGGCCCGCGGCGCCGTCGTGCCGAGGGTCGCGAGGAGCGCGCCGGCGCCGAGAACGGCGCGAAATCGGGGAGTACGCGGGGGGGCGGGCGTCATGGCCACGCTTTATGATCCTTTTTCATCCCGTCCGCATTCGCAAGCCGCGCAACCCTCCCCGGATCGCCTCGCAATCGGGTCCGCCGTGATGAATCCGCAACGTTCCAGCGGGCGCGGGCGTCACACCGCCCGGAATTAACAGGCGGCGGCGCCCCATCGCGGTCCCCGAGCCTTGCCGGGCGGGGTGCGGGCGGCCAATGATCCTGCGATTCGGTTCGCGCCCGGTGGGGATCGCTCGGGATGTCCCCCGGCGACCGGCGCGCGTTCCTGGCAGGTGTTCAGACGATGGTCCCGGTCCTCGGCCGGTACGCGGGGCTGCTGACGGTCGGCCTTCTCGGGCTCGTCGTTCTCGGGCCGCTCGCGGTGTTCCTGCCGCTCTGGAGTGCCCTGACGCTCGGCGCCGCGGCCGCCCTGGCGGGCGGTCTCGCCCTGACCCGTATCGCCACCCTCAAGGCGCGCTGCGAGAAGCTGTCCGGCGAGGTCGATCTGCTGTCCCGGCGCCTGCTCAAGGTCGAGACGGCGGCCGCGACCGCGGCGGCCCAGCCGCGGCCCGAGACCGCCGAGGCCGCCCTGCGCGCCCAGATCGAGGAACTGACCGTCGAGTTCGGGCTCCTCAGCGGGATCGTCCGCGACCTCACCACGGTCGTGAGCGCCCAGGATGCCGAGATCGCGGGCCTCAAGGCGAGGCCGGAGATCGCGCCCGAGATCAGGCCCGTTATCGGGCCCGCGATCGCACCCGCCGAGGCGCCCCGGCCCCTGCCCGCGGTGCCCGGCGCAGCCCTTCCGGATGCCGCAGCGGCCCCGTCGCCGCAGCCAGCGCCGGTACCGCCTCCGCAGGTTCAGGCCGCCTCGCTCGAGCAAGTCCCGCCCCGGTCTCAGCTCGCCCCGGCCCCGTCCGTCCCGGCGCGGCCGATTCCGCCGCGGCCGATCCCGCCCCGCCCCGCGATCCCCCCCGCGGACGAGGGCGCGATCGTCGCGGCCTTCGAGGGGGACGGTCTGGAGATCCATCTGCAGCCGGTGGTCACCCTGCCGCAACGCAAGGTGGTGGCCTACGAGGCGCTGGCCCGGCTGCGGATCGGCGGCCCCGGCGCGCCGCCGGCCGAGCCCGAGGTTTTCCTGCCGGTGCTGGAGCGCTACGGGCGCACCACCGAGCTCGACCGCCGCATGCTGCAGCGGGCCACGATCGTGGCGCGCCACCTCGCCCGGCGCGGCAGCGAGACCCTGCTGACCTACGGGCTGTCGCCGCTGTCGCTGTTCGAGCCCGGCCTCCTGCGCGAGCTGGCCCGCACGGCCGCCGACGATCCGGCCCTGGCCGGCCTGACCATCGCGTTGCCGCAGGAGAGCTGGCGCCGTCTCGATGCCGGCCAGCGGGGCCTGCTCGCGCCCCTGCAGGGTCGGATCGGGTTCAGCCTCGACCGCCCGGACGACCTCCGCTTCGACGCGGCCGAACTCGCGGCTCTCGGCATCGGGCAGGTCAAGGTGCCGGCGGAGATGCTGCTCCGGCCCGGCGCGGGCCGCGGCAGCCTGTCGGACATCGCCCTGGAGGACACCGCGCCGGCCCTGGCCCGGGCCGGGATCCGCGTCGTCGCCACGGGCGTCGCCGACGAGGCCGACGTCCCGGACCTGATCGACCTCGACGTGCCGTTCGCGCAGGGGACGGCCTTCGCGGCCCCGCGCCCGGTGCGCGCGGAGGTCCTGGCGACCCCGCCCGCCGAGGAGCCGACGCCCCCGCCGGAGCCGGAGCGGCGCCCGTTCCGGTCGGTGCTGCGCAGGGCCATGTGAGGGGCCGCGCCCGGGCACGCTGCGGGCCCGGCGAGCCCGGTCACCAGTAGATCTGCAGGCGCGCGATCACCGTGTCGACCGTGAACGGGCGGGTACCCAGCGTCTCGGCCTGGGCCACCCCCGGCTGCACGCGCCCGTGCACGACGTTCCCGATCAACCGGAGGTTGGGCTCGGGATACCAGCTCAGACCGAGGGTCACGTCCTGCTCCATGCCCCCGCGGAAGCCCCGGGCGTCCAGGTCGACGGCGCTGTAGCGCACCGCAAGCTCGAACACCCCGATCCCGCCCCGGGAGAGCCGCTGCGCCTCCGGAACCGTCACGCCCCGGAAGGTCGCGTAAGTGGTGCCGCTCTGCGGCGTCAGCGCGTAGGCGCGGCCCTCGCCGTTGAGCACCAGGGCCGCCTCGACGTAGCCGCCCTGGAAATCGAGCGCGGTGCCGGGCTGGCCGGGACCGCGGAACGGCTGCAACGCGGCCCGGATGTACTCGGCCTGCAGCAGGAACGGGCCGCGGCGATAGGCCAGCTCGGCGCCGAGGCGCGACACGCTGGCGGCGTCGGGGAGGTCGCCCGTATCCACCAGGGGGCGCTCGAACAGGAAGGCGCCGGCGGGGCTGGAGAAGCTGAAGGCCCCGTCCGACCGGGACCGGCTGCGGAAGACCCCGGCGAGACCGAGATGCAGGGTCTCGTCCCCTTCCATGATCGGCGCGACGGTGGCGCGGGCCGCCACCGCGACACCGTCCCCGTCGATGCCGCTGCTGGCGGCGTTGCCGAAGACGCCGACCACCGCGGTCCAGGCGGCCCCGTGGTGCCCGGCCGCGAAGCCGAACCGGCGCTCCGGCACGAGGGCGTTGGCCACCGAGCGCTCGGCGAACAGCGTGTCGTTGTTGCTCTGCAGCCATTCCAGGCTGAAGGGCTCCTTCATGTTGCCGAGCGTCAGGATCGTGTCCGGCAGCCCCTTCCAGGCGACCAGCGCGTCGTTGATCGGCAGCATCGGGTCGGCGAAATCGTACTGAAAGGCGATCACCCAGTCGCGGCCGATCGTGAGCGTCGGCTCGATCCAGGCCCGGCGCACGGCGACGTTGTCGGGGAAGGCCTCGGGCAGGTCCGGCCGGCTGAAACCCGCCGCGCCACCGTCGATGTGCAGCCGCCCGCCGATCCGGAGCTTCACGTCGGGCTCGGGGAAGGTGAGCGTCAACCCCTTCGCGTCGTAGCGCAGGCGCTCGCCGTAGGGGCCGGCCATCCCCTCGAACGCGTCCTCGCCGGCGCCGGCGGGGCCCGCCAGGGCGAGGGACACGGCCAGGATGGCCGGTGCGGTGCGCGTTCCGATCACGCGACCAGCAGAGAGCAGGTCGGCCGGGCGGCGCCAATCACCTGGCGCAGTTAAAGCCGGAAATCCGCGCGTCGTGGCCCGGCGGCCACGACCGTCGGCGGTCGGACCGGCACCGGCCTAGACGGCGCGATTGTCGATCAGCCGGGTCCGGCCCAGGAAGGCCGCGGCGATGACGCGGGCCGGGCCGTCGACCCGCTCCACCGGCGCCAGGGTCCGGGCGTCGCAGACCGCGAGGTACTGGACGCGGAACCCCGCCGCCTCCAGCGCCGCCCGCCCGGCGGCGATCCGGCCGGCCACCGGGGTGCCGTTGCGGGAGGCGGAGGCGATCTCGGCCAGGACGGCCTGGAGCTTCGGGGCGACGGCGCGCTCCTCGGCCGAGAGGTAGCGGTTGCGCGACGACAGCGCGAGGCCGTCGGGCTCGCGCACGGTCGGCACGCCGCGGATCTCCACCGCGAGGTCGAGATCCGCCGCCACCTGCTGGAGCACGCGGAGCTGCTGGAAGTCCTTCTCGCCGAACAGGGCGACGTCCGGCCGGACCTGGTTGAGGAGCTTGGTCACCACCGTGGCGACGCCGGCGAAATGGCCGGGCCGGAACGGCCCGCACAGCCCCTCGGTCAGGCCCGCGACCTCGATCCGGGTGGCGAAGCCCGGCGGGTACATGGTCTCGGCGCCGGGCGTCCAGGCGGCGTCCGCGCCGGCCCCCGCCAGCAGGGCCAGATCCGCGTCGAGGTCGCGGGGGTAGCGGGCGAAATCCTCGTTCGGGCCGAACTGGGTGGGATTGACGAAGATGCTGGCGACGGTCCGGCGGCCGATCCGCCGCGCCTCGGCCACGAGGGCGAGGTGCCCTTCGTGCAGGGCGCCCATGGTCGGGATCAGGACGACGCGCTCGCCCGCCGCGCGCCACGCGGCCACGCATCCGCGCAGGGCTGCGAGGTCGCGGAAGGACTGGAAGGTCGACTCGGACACGGCACGGGCTCCGGGGGAGGGCAGGGCCGGTCTAGAGCATGATGGGGAGCGGTGGAATCCGGCAGTCGACGCCGGATCCCGTCGTCGCGATCGGCGTCAGGGGCAGTAGGGCAGGAGGGAGCGCCCGAAGGGGTCGTCCACGCCCAGCGGCGGCGTGAAGCCGTAATAGCTCGGATGCCCCAGGCCGTACTCGGAGCCGACGTAGCTCGGATCGTCCGGGGCGTTGGTCGGCACGGGCACCCGCCGGGGCGTGCAGCCCACCGGCACGCGACGGGACCGGACCGCGTAGACCGGCCGACGGTCGAGTCCGTCGTTGCGCGGGAAGAAGCGGGGGCTGCCGCCCACGCCCGCCTCGGCGCCGTAGCGAAGGTCGAGATCGGCCGCCCGGCCCGGTGCCGCGAGCAGCAGGACGAGTCCGAGCGCCGTCACCGCCCTGCGCGCCGTCTCCCGCATGCCGCCCCTGCGCCGCCTTCGTCTCTCTCGGAAGGCGACACCGTGCGACGGCAGGGTAAACGAGTGATTACCGCGGGATCACGTCAGCGACACGACGAGGGCGTCCAGGACGGCGGCGAGATCGCCCTCGGTCAGCCGGATCTGCAAGCCGCGGCCGCCGCCATTGACGTGGATCTCGGCCGCCGGCTCGGTCAGGGATCCGGCGTCGATCGCGGTCGGGAAGGACCGCTTCTGTCCGAGCGGGCTGATCCCGCCGACATGGTAGCCGGTCAGCCGCTCGGCATCGGCCGGCTTGAGCATGGACGCGGCCTTGCCCGAGAAGGCGGCGGCGACCCGCTTCATCGACACCTCCCTGTCGGAGGCCACGAGCAGGCAGACGGTCCGTCCGTCCACCGACGCCATCAGGGTCTTCAGCACGCGTCCCGGGTCCACCCCGAGCGCCTCCGCGGCCTGCAGGCCGATGCGCGGCGCGTCCGGATCGTACGCGTAGACGTGGAGGCTGTACCGGATGCCGGCCTTGTCGAGGGCGAGCGTCGCGCGGGTCGTCTTAGAAAATGTCTTGTTGGGTGTCTTGGCGGCTGTCTTCATGGTTCGTCCGGTCAGGTCGAATGGGCGCGCGCGGCGATGAGGCGGCCGATCTCCGCGTGGGCCGCCGCGCAGGTGTCGGGGGAGGCGGTCGATTCCGTGACGTAGACCGCCGCGAGGATCGGCGCGCGCCCCGGCGGCCGGAGGATCGCCACGTCGTTGACGGTGCCGTTGTCGCCGCTCCCGGTCTTGTCGCCCGCGATCCAGTCGGGCGGCAGGCCGGCCCGCAGGCGCTTCCGGCCGGTCTCGCAGGCGACCATCCAGGCCTCCAGCCGGGCGCGCGAGTCCGGCGACAGGACGGTTCCGAGGAGGACGCGGCCCAGGGTCGCCCGCATGGCGTCCGGCGTGGTCGTGTCGCGCGGGTCGCCGGGCAGTGCGGTGTTGAGGGTCGGCTCGGTCCGGTCGAGGCGGGTGACGGGATCGCCGGTGGTCCGTAGCCACGCGGTCAGCGCCTCGGGCCCGCCGAGATCCGCCAAGAGCAGGTTGGCGGCCGTGTTGTCGCTCCAGATCAGCGTGGCCGCGCACAGGTCCGCGACGCTCATCCGCCCAGTCCCGGCGCCGGCCTCCAGCGCCTTCCGGGTCACGGGCGCGTAGCTCAGGAGGTCCCCGGCCCCGTAGCTGACGACCCGGTCGAGGGTCTCGCGGCCGGCATCGACCCGCGCCAGGACCGCCGCCACCGCCAGCGCCTTGAAGGTGCTGCACATCGGGAAGCGCGCGTCGGCGCGGTAGGCGGCGAGGACGCGGTCCGCCGAGGCGGCCGCGATCCCGAGGCGGCCGCCGAGCCGGCGCTCGATGGCGGCCCAGTCCGGCTCGGCCTCCGCGGCGCGCGCGGACAGGACCGGGGACGCGGGGAGGGCGGCGGCGAGGGGCGCGGCGAGCAGGCCGAGGCCGACGGCGCGGCGGGTCCAGACGATCATGGCGCATCCCCGTTCGAGTTCGCGACGGCGCAAGCGGGTGCGGCGCGTCGGCGCCGGGATGGTATAGGGCGGCCGCGATTGTTTCACGTGAAACTCCGCCCCTCGCGCGGCCCTGTGGGACCATGATCGATACCGACACGCTCTTCGCGCCGGCCAGCGGCTTCGGCCGGGCCGCCGTCGCGGTGATCCGCATCAGCGGCCCGGCCGCGCGCGACGCGCTCGTCGCCCTGGGCGGACGCCTGCCGCCGCCCCGCCGGCTGTCGCTGCGGAGCCTCCGGGATCCCGACGACGGCACAGAGCTCGACCGGGCGCTGGTGGCGTGGTTTCCCGGGCCCGACACCTACAGCGGCGAGGATATGGGCGAGCTGCACCTGCACGGCGGCCCGGCCGTGCGGATGCGTGTCCTGGCCACCCTCGCCCGCCTCCCGGGCTGCCGGGCCGCCGAGCCCGGGGCCTTCACGCGGCGGGCCGTCCTCAACGGGCGGATGGACCTCGCCGAGGCGGAGGCCGTCGCCGACCTGATCGACGCGGAGACCGAGGGCCAGCGCCGGCAGGCCCTGCGCCAGCTCGACGGCGCCCTCAGCTGGCAGGTGGCCGCGTGGCGCGCGGAGGCGATCGACTGCCTCGCCGCCGCGGAGGCCGCGCTGGACTTCGCCGACGAGGGGGACGTGGACGATGCCGGGCTCGACGCGGCGCTGCTCGACCGCGCCGCCCGCCTGCGCGACGCGATCGCCGCGGCGCTGCGCGACGGCCAGCGCGGCGAGCGCCTGCGTGATGGGTTCATGGTGGTGCTGGCGGGGGCTCCCAACAGCGGGAAATCGACCCTGCTGAACGCGCTGAGCCGACGGGACGTGGCCATCGTGTCGGACAGCCCGGGGACGACCCGCGACGCCATCGAGGTGCGGCTCGACCTCGGCGGCCTGCCGGTCCTGCTGGTCGACACGGCCGGGCTCCGCGAGACCGCGGAGCCGATCGAGGCGGCGGGCATCGTGCGGACGCGGGCGCGGATCGACACGGCCGATCTGGTGGTCGCCCTTGTGCCCCCCGGCGGCGACGTCCCGGATCTCGGGCCGGCGCGCTGTCCGGTCCTGACCGTCCGGACCAAAGCCGATCTTTTTGCCGGCTCAGAACAAGCCGAGAATCCGGCCGACGTGGCGGTCTCGGCCCATACTGGCGCCGGCATGGGCGCCCTGCTCGATGCCATCCAGGCCGCGGCCGAGGACGGTCTCGGCACCGGCGACGCGCTGATCACCCGCGCCCGGCACAGGGCCGCGCTGGAGGCCTGCATCGGCCATCTGGATCGCGTCTCAGGGAGTGCCGGCGGTCTCCCGGAGCTGACCGCAGAGGATCTGCGGCTCGCGGTGCGGGCGCTCGGCGCGGTCGCGGGCCATGTCGGGGTGGAGGACGTCCTCGACCGGCTGTTCAGCGGGTTCTGCATCGGGAAATAGATTTAAAGCCGGCAACCAATCGGGCTGGAATCGGGCCCGACGCGGCTTCGCTACTGGGGGATCCGCAGGATCCGCGGCCGCCAGATCCCGAGCGCCACGTTCGCGGTCGCGACCGCCAGCAGGACCCAGAGGGTGCCGCGCTCGCCGGTCAGCGAGACGGCCAGCACCGCGGGGTCGACGAGGCCCGCCAGCGCGCGGGCACTCTGCTCCGCCTCCTGCTTCATCGGGCCCTGGACGTAGACCAGCCCGCCCTCGAACATCAGGACGCCGGTGGCGAGCTTCACCCACGCCCATCCGGCGTTGAGGAAGGCGCGGTTCAGCGCCATCGCCAGCAGGCCCGACATCAGCGTCACCGCCAGGGCGGGCAGGAGGATCCAGGTGGCGACGGCGCCCATCGCGCCCCGCATCGCCGCGTAGCCCGTCAGGGCGGACGGCGCGGGCGACAGGCTCAGCATGACGACCAGGGACGCCATGGCCCCCAGCAGCCCCGCGGACCCCATCGTGTGGAGGAATTTCAGTAGGCGTCGCACGGCGTCTCACCCGGGCCGTTTCGGCGCAGCCTAGCGCGGGGCGCCAGGGGGCGATAGCGGCGCGCCGGTCGCAGGGCTCCCGGCCGGAACGCTGCGCCCGCGAGGACGGAGCGGACCGTCAGCTCCGGAGGCCCGGCGCCTCCTGGCCGGTGCGGGCCACGTACTCGGTGTAGCCGCCGCCGTATTGGTGGATGCCCTCCGGCGTGACCTCAAGGACGCGGTTCGAGAGGGCGGCCAGGAAGTGCCGGTCGTGGGACACGAACAGCATCGTCCCCTCGTAATTGGCGAGCGCCTCGATCAGCATCTCCTTGGTGCCCATGTCGAGGTGGTTGGTCGGCTCGTCGAGCACCAGGAAGTTCGGCGGGTCGTAGAGCATCAGCGCCATGACCAGCCGGGCCTTCTCGCCGCCCGAGAGCACCCGGCAGCGCTTCTCGACGTCGTCGCCCGAGAAGCCGAAGCAGCCGGCCAGCGCCCGCAGCGACCCCTGGCCGGCCTGCGGGAAGGAATCCTCCAGGGTCTGGAACACCGTGCGGTCGCCGTCGAGCAGGTCCATGGCGTGCTGGGCGAAGTAGCCGAGCTTGACGCTGCCGCCGACCGTGACCGAGCCGTCGTCGGGCGCGGTGGTGCCGGTGACGAGCTTGAGCAGCGTCGACTTGCCGGCGCCGTTGATGCCCATCACGCACCAGCGCTCCTTGCGCCGCACCGAGAAGTCGAGTCCCTCGTAGATCGTGCGGCTGCCGTAGCGCTTGTTCACGCCCTTGAGCATCACGACGTCGTCGCCCGAGCGCGGCGCCGGCTGGAACTCGAAGGCCACCGATTGCCGCCGCCGGGGCGGCTCGACGCGCTCGATCTTGTCGAGCTTCTTCACCCGGCTCTGCACCTGGGCGGCGTGGGAGGCCCGGGCCTTGAACCGCTCGATGAAGGCGATCTCCTTGGCGAGCATGGCCTGCTGGCGCTCGTACTGCGCCTGGGCCTGCGCCTCGTTGAGCTTCCGCTGGCCCTCGTAGAAGGCGTAGTCGCCCGAGTAGGTGGTGAGCGCGCCGGCGTCGATCTCGATGACCTTGGTGACGATGCGGTTCATGAACTCGCGGTCGTGCGAGGTCATCAGCAGGGCGCCGTCGTAGGCCTTCAGGAACGATTCGAGCCAGATCAGGCTCTCGATGTCGAGGTGGTTGGACGGCTCGTCGAGGAGCATCACGTCCGGGCGCATCAGCAGGATCCGCGCGAGCGCGACGCGCATCTTCCAGCCGCCCGAGAGGGCGCCGACGTCGCCGTCCATCATCTCCTGGCTGAAGCTCAGCCCGTCGAGCACCTCGCGGGCCCGGCCCTCCAGCGCGTAGCCGTCGAGCTCCTCGAACCGGGCCTGGACCTCGCCGTAGCGCTCGATCAGGGCGTCCATCTCGTCGGCGCGGTCCGGGTCGGCGAGCGCCGCGCCGAGCTCGGCGAGCTCGGCCGCGACCGCGCTCACGGGGCCGGCGCCGTCCATCACCTCGGTGACGACGCTGCGGCCGGACATCTCGCCGACATCCTGGCTGAAGTAGCCGATGGTGATGCCCCTGTCGGCGGCGACCTGCCCCTCGTCGGGCTGCTCCTGGCCGATGATCATCCGGAACAGGGTGGTCTTGCCGGCCCCGTTCGGGCCGACTAGGCCGACCTTCTCGCCCCGCTGGAGGGCGGCCGAGGCCTCGATGAAGACGAGCTGCCGCCCGTTCTGCTTGGTGATCTTGTCCAGGCGTATCATGGCGGCGGGCGCTGTCCGGGAGGTCGCTGTCCGGAAGGTGTCCGGGAGTATCCCGGCCGCTTACGGCATCGGCCGACGCGGCGCAAAGGCAGGGTGCCGCAGTGCGGGATAACGCTTGCGTCCGGCGCAGGCCTGGGCGCATCCCGGGACCCGGGATGAGGCTCGGCCGTTGCCCTGGGCAACATGAGGATCGCGATGCTGTTCGGTTGGTGGATGACGGGCATGGATATGGCCATGCTGGGGCTGGAGGCGCAGGGCGTCATCGCGCAGCGCATGGCGATGTTCGCCCTCGGCGGCCCGGCGGCCCAGGCCGAGGCGCAGCTCATGGTGACCGAGAAGATGCTGGCCGCCGGCGAGGCGGCGCTCATGCTCGCCGCGGGCGCCTCGAACGGCAAGGTGATCCGCAGCTACCGGCGGAAGGTCCAGGCCAACGCCCGGCGGCTGAGCCGGGGGTGAGGCGTGTGCCCGCCGGATCTCCGCGCGCCGTCAGTGCGAGAGGAGCGAAGCAATCCAGCGGCGCCACATCCGGCGACGTCACGTTACCCTGGACCGCTTCGCTGCGCTCGCGATGACGGGGGCGGCTCGTGAAGCCGCGATCCGCCTTCAGTTGTTGGCCGTCCGGAACGTGTCGCAGGACTTGGTCTGGCCGCTCTTGTAGCCGGCCATGAACCAGCGCTGGCGCTGGGCCGAGGAGCCGTGGGTGAAGGAATCCGGCACCACGTAGCCCCGCGAGCGCTGCTGCAGCGCGTCGTCGCCGATCTGAGCGGCGGCGTTCAGCGCCTCGTCGATGTCGCCCTGCTCGAGCTCGGCGTACTTGTCGTTGGAGTTCTTGGCCCAGACGCCGGCGAGGCAGTCGGCCATCAGCTCGATCCGCACCGAGAGGGCGTTCGCCTCGGTCTTGCTGGAGGCCTGCTGCTGGCGCTGCTGGACCTTGCCGAGGATGCCGAGCACGTCCTGGACGTGGTGGCCGACCTCGTGGGCGATCACGTACGCGTAGGCGAAGTCGCCCTTCACGCCGAACTTCGAGGCCATCTCCTTGAAGAAGCCGGTGTCGAGATAGACCTTCTTGTCGAGCGGGCAGTAGAACGGCCCCATCGCGGCCTGGGCCGAGCCGCAGCCGGAGCGCGTGCCGCCGGTGTAGAGCACCAGCGTCGTCGGGGTGTACTGCTTGCCGGTCTGCTGCGGCAGGATCTGGCTCCACACGTCCTCGGTGTTGCCGAGGATCTTGGAGGCGAACCGGCCGCTGTCGTCGGTCGGGGCCTGGCGCCGCTTGGCCTGGGTCTGCGGGTCGACCTGCTCCTGCTGGCTGCGGCCGCCGCCACCGATCTGCTGGGCGCCGCCGATCAGGATCGCCGGGTTGATGCCCGTGAAGTAGCTGATGATCAGCAGCACCACGATGGTGCCGATGCCGAGCCCGCCGGCGCCGCCGCCGGGAAAGCCCATGCCGCCACCGCCGCCGCCCTCGCCCCGGCGATCCTCGACGTTGTCGGAGCTGCGTAGATCTTCCCAGCGCATGGTTGGGTCCCGCCATCGGTGCTGCGCCGGCCGCCTCGGGCGGGCCGGGATTGGCTGTGCGTCGTCGTGTCCGGCCGATGGCGCGCCAGCAGCGGGAACGAAGCTCTAATGGCGGGAGGGGAGAGCCGGTTCCGTCACTCCGGTCAAGCTCGCGGTCACGCTTTCCCGTCGAGGAGGGCGCGCAAGGACCGGAAGTCCCGCCACGCGAGGCGCTTCTGGACCGGCTGGCGCAGCAGGAAGGCCGGGTGGAGCGTGGCGAGCAGCTTCACCTCGCGGCTCGGCAACTTGTACGGGAAGAGGCGGCCTCGGGTCCGCAGGATACCGTCCTTGGTGCCGGTCAGCGTCTGGGTCGCGGGCGCGCCGAGGCAGACGATGATGTCCGGGTCGACGAGTTCGATCTGGCGCTCCACGAAGGGCCGGCACACGGCCACCTCCTGGGGGGTCGGGTTGCGGTTGCCCGGCGGCCGCCAGGGCACGATGTTGCCGATATAGGCGCTCGTCCGGTCGAGCCCGACCGCCTTCATCATCTTGTCGAGGAGCTGGCCCGAGCGGCCCATGAAGGGCTTGCCGATCCGGTCCTCGTCGGCGCCGGGCGCCTCGCCGAGAAACATCACCCGCGCCTCGGGATTGCCGTCGGCGAAGACGAGGTTCTTCGCCGTGAAGCGCAGCGGGCAGGCGTCGAAATCCGCGAGAATCCGCTCGAGCTCGTCGAGGGACTTGGCCTGCCGCGCCCGGGCGCGGGCGTCGCTCGCGGCCTCGTCGGGCTGGGCGCTGGCGGCGCGGCCGAAGGTGCGCGGCGCCGCGGTGGGCGCGGCCGTGGCCGGGGGCGCCGATCCGGGGGGCGGCACGAGCGTGTTGGCGACCGGGCTGACCGGCGGCTGCTCGGCGGCCCGGGGGGGCGCCCGGCGCGGCGCGCGCAAGGTAGGCGCGGGCGTGTCGGCCTCGTTGAAGCGGTCGTGCGGCTGCTCGTCGAGCGCCGCGTCGGCCCCGGCCTCCACGTGGAAGTCGAGATAGGCGATCAGGTCGGCTTGCGCGTCGGTGGGGCTCGGCATGGGACTCAGCATGTGGGATCGCCGGGGCCTGTGGACAACTCGCCGAATCGCTCCGGGTGGCAAGGACTTGCGTGACCGAACAGCGCGGCGCGGCGCAGCGCTGTGACGCCGTTCCCTGCGGCAAAGGGAACTTTGCCTTGAGCTTGAGCGTCGGCAACTTGCCTTTCTAGCTTGGAATCGCTTGAGACGGCATCAGGAAGGCCGGCCCGGCGACGAACCGGGCGCCGGAACAAGAAAAGGAACCCGAGGATGGCGCTGCCCGAACGCGAGAGCATGGATTTCGACGTGGTCGTGGTGGGCGCCGGCCCGGCCGGCCTCGCCACCGCGATCCGCCTGAAGCAGCGCGCCGCCGAGATCGGCGAGGAGATCTCGGTCGTCGTCGTCGAGAAGGGCTCGGAGGTCGGCGCCCACATCCTGTCGGGGGCGGTGATCGACCCGATCGGCCTGGATCGCCTGCTGCCGGAGTGGCGCCAGGATCCCGAGCGTCCGCTGAAGACCGAGGTGCAGCGCGACGAGTTCATGATGCTCACCAAGAACAGCGGCATCACCCTGCCGAACGTGTTCTTCCCCAAGCTCATGTCGAACCACGGCAACTTCGTCGGCTCGCTCTCGAACACCTGCAAGTACCTGGGGGCCCAGGCCGAGGCGCTCGGCGTCGAGATCTATCCGGGCTTCCCAGCCTCCGAGGTGCTGTTCGACGGGAACGGCGCGGTGGCGGGCATCGCCACGGGCGATCTCGGCATCGGCAAGTCGGGCGAGCCCCGCGACGACTACACCCGCGGCATGGAATTGCGCGGCAAGTACACGGTGTTCGGCGAGGGCGCCCGCGGCAACCTGACCAAGGGGCTGATCCAGCGCTTCGCGCTCAACCGGCACAGCGACCACTTCAAGTACGGGCTCGGCGTGAAGGAGCTCTGGCAGCTCGCGCCCGGCAAGTTCGAGCCCGGCCTCGTGCAGCACACCATGGGCTGGCCGCTGCCCAACAAGGCCGGCGGCGGCTCCTGGCTCTACCATTTCGACGACCACCTGCTCTCGGTCGGCTTCGTCACGCACCTGAACTACGAGAACCCGACCCTGTCGCCGTTCGAGGAGTTCCAGCGCTTCAAGACCCACCCGATGATCGCCGAGACCTTCGAGGGGGCCAAGCGCATCGGCTACGGCGCGCGGGCCATCATGGAGGGCGGCTGGCAATCGGTGCCCAAGCTCGTCTTCCCGGGCGGCTGCCTCGTCGGCTGCTCGGCGGGCTTCGTGAACGTGCCGCGGATCAAGGGCTCGCACAACGCGATCCTGTCCGGCATGCAGGCGGCCGACGCCATCGCGGACGCCCTGAAGGCGGGCCGCGCGGGCGACGAGCTCACCGCCTACGAGGCCGGCTGGCGCGACAGCCCGATCGGGCAGGACCTGAAGGCGGTGCGCAACGTCAAGCCGCTCTGGTCCAAGTACGGCACGCTGGTCGGCGTGGGGCTCGGCGGGATCGACATGTGGGCGACCTGCATCCTCGGCGCCTCGCCGTTCGGCACGCTGTCCCACGGCAAGCCCGACCACGCCTGCCTCAAGCCGCTCTCGGAGGTGACGCCGATCGTCTACCCGAAGCCGGACGGCAAGCTGACCTTCGACCGGCTGTCCTCGGTCTACCTGTCGAACACCAACCACGAGGAGGACCAGCCGCCCCACCTCAAGGTCCGCGACCTGGAGCTGCAGAAGCGCTCCGAGCACGACGTCTACGGCGGGCCTTCCGGCCGCTACTGCCCGGCGGGCGTCTACGAGTGGGTGGCGGATGCCGCCGCCAGCGACGGCGTGCGCTACCAGATCAACGCCCAGAACTGCGTCCACTGCAAGACGTGCGACATCAAGGATCCGAACCAGAACATCGACTGGGTGACGCCGGAGGGTCCGGGCGGGCCGAACTACCCGAACATGTGAGGTCAGCCCTCGGCCGAGGGGCCGAGGCTCACGTCTTTGCGAGCGCAGCGAAGCAATCCAGTGAACCGCTCCGTGGGCAGACGTCCCGCCGCCCTGGGTCGCTTCGCTGCGCTCGCGATGACGGGACGGCCGACCAACCCGGCCTCAACCCCCGCGCCATCCTTTCGCCTTGCGGGGCTGGCGGGATGGGTTCAGTGTCCCCAACGTTTTTTCGGGGATGCCCCGCCATTCTCGCGCCCGGCCCCCGACGGGCCGGCGCCCAGGAGCCGCGATCGGTTCATGATGATGACACGCGCCCGCCGGAGCGTTTCGGCGCTCGCCCTGCTGCTCGCCGCCGGGCTCCCGCAGACCGTGCTCGCCGCGCAGCCGAAGGAATCGACCCCGGTGCTCGACTACGAGCCTGCGGACTCGCTCGAGGGCAACTTCCTCTCCGCCTACATCGCGGGCGCGTCGCGGGACACGGCGGCGGCGGCGACCTTCTACCGCGAGGCGGTGAAGGCCGACCCGCGCAACGCGGAACTCGTCGAGCGCGCCTTCATCTCGCTGCTGGCCGACGGCGCCCTGCCGGACGCGTTCCGCACCGCCGAGAAGCTGATCGCCCGCGATCCGACCAACGGCCTCGCCAACCTCTCCCTCGGGGTGCGCCAGATCAAGGCCGGCCAGTGGGCCGCCGCCCGCCAGAACTTTTCCCGGAGCGGCCGGGGCGCCGCCACGGACCTGACCGCGACGCTGCTCACCGCCTGGTCCTACGCGGGCGCCGGCGACAGCAAGAAGGCGCTGGAGACGGTCAACAAGCTCCGGGGCGAGCGCTACTACAACACCTTCCGGGACTACCATGCCGGCCTGATCGCCTCGGTGACCGGCGACAACGCCGAGGCCGAGCGCCGCCTCAAGGCCGCCTACGACGCCGACCACAACACCCTGCGCATCGTCGACGCCTACGCCCGCATGGAGGCCAGCCTCGGCCGCACCGACCTGGCGATCCAGGCCTATTCCGACTTCGACCAGCTCTCGCCGCGCCACCCGCTGGTGCGCGACGCCCTCGAGAAGCTGAAGGACGGCAAGCCGCTCACGCGGCTGATCGGCACCGCCCAGGAGGGCGCCGCCGAGGTGCTGTACGGGCTGGGCTCCGCCGGCTCGACCCAGGGCGACGAGCTGCCCGCGGTGATCTACCTGCGGCTCGCCCTCTACCTCGCCCCCGACCACGCGCTGGCCCGGCTGACGCTCGCCGACACGCTCGACCGGATGAAGCAGCCCGAGCGCGCCAACGAGGCCTACGCGCAGATCCCGGCCAATTCCCCGCTCAAGCTCAACGCCGACATCCAGATCGGCCTGAACCTGGAGCAGATGGGCAAGGGCGACGAGGCGCTGGCCCATCTCGACGCGGCGATGAAGGCCCACCCGGACGACATCGACGTCATCACGGCGCTGGGCAACGTGCAGCGCGCCCGCAAGAAGTACGAGGAGGCGGCGGCCACCTACACCCGCGCCATCGACCTGATCGGGAACCGGCCGCAATCCAACTACTGGACGACCTACTATTTCCGCGGCACCGCCTACGAGCGCGCCAA
Organism: Methylobacterium sp. yr668; assembly: GCF_900116245.1. Lineage (NCBI taxonomy): Bacteria > Pseudomonadati > Pseudomonadota > Alphaproteobacteria > Hyphomicrobiales > Methylobacteriaceae > Methylobacterium > Methylobacterium sp. yr668. The sequence continues at coordinate 61,372 of NZ_FOZY01000020.1, forward strand.
GCAGTGGCCGAAGGCCGAGGCCGACCTGAAGAAGGCCCTGTCCCTGGTGCCGGCCAACCAGCCGGCCGCCAAGGCCCAGGTGATGAACTACCTCGGCTATTCCTGGGTCGACCAGAACATCAACATCGACGAGGCGTTCAAGCTGCTGCAACAGGCCGCCGACGCGAGCCCGCGGGACGGCATGATCGTCGACAGCCTCGGCTGGGCCTATTACCGCCTCGGCCGCTGGGACGACGCGGTGCGCGAGCTGGAGAAGGCGGTCGAGCTGAAGCCCGGCGATCCGACCATCAACGACCACCTCGGCGACGCCTACTGGCGCTCGGGCCGGCGCCTCGAGGGCAAGTTCCAGTGGCAGCACGCCAAGGACCTGAACCCCGAGCCGGACGACCTCACCCAGATCAACGCGAAGTTGAAGGACGGGCTGCCCGACATCGAGAAGCCCACCGCCACCGCCGAGACGGTGCCGGCCCCGGTCGCCGCCCCGCACAATCCCGACAACCCGGAACTCCCGAAGGGCGCCCCCCAGCCGCACGAGGCGCCGGGCTCCGCCGACAAGGCCAAGAAGTCGGGGGGCTAGGCCTCCCGCCAAGTCCCGCCTCGGGGCGGTGCGGCTGCCGCGCCGTCCCGACGATGCGCGGGCCATTTCGGAACGCGAGGCCGCGAGATCCGGCCCGCGCCCGCCGCCCTGTCGCGGCTTCGGGCGCCCGCGCTGCGGCCCGGAGGCCGTAGGTCGAGCGACCTAATTGCCCACCGATCCGCGCCCGCTATCGTCGCGCCTCCGCAACGTTCCGGAGTGCGACGTGAGAGTGCTGAAGCCTGTCTGTGTCCTGCTGGTCCTCGCCTGCGCGGCGTCCGGGATCGGGGCCGATCCCGCGCGGGCGCAGGACGCGGCGTCGGCGCCGAAGGCCTTCGCGCTCGATTCCGTTCCCGTCTCGGCCGCGCCGCTCGGCCGCTTTCCCTACTTCGCGCTGCCCGACGGCTACCAGCCGGTGAACCTGCCCGAGACGCGGGAATTCGGGCATTTCCTGTTCTGGACCGGCGCAGCGCTCCACGAGGTCGAAGGCAAGGTCTTCCAGTCCCTGATCGGTCCCAAGGACGGCAAGACCTACTCCGCCTACGAGCTGAAGAAGAACATCGAGGCCGTGCTGACGCAGGCCGGCGGCCGGAAGATCGCCGACGGCCGGATCCCCAACTCCGTGACGGAGACGCTGCCGGAGGAGATCCGGATCGGGATGTATGAGGGCCTGGGCGACGTCTACAACGTGCCCGTCCAGACCTGGGTGATCCGCCGGCCGGACCGGCAGATCTGGGTGCATTTCGTGCCCGACAGCTTCACCGCGGCCTGGACGATCCTCGAGACGAAGCCGTTCGTGCAGACCGCCGCCCTCCTGCCCGCCGAGCGGCTGAAGCAGGATCTCGACAAGACCGGGAAGGCGGTGATCCAGGTCAACTTCGCCACCGACAGGACCGAGATCCTGCCGGCCTCCGCCCCGCAGATCGACGCGGTGGCGGCCCTGCTCCAGACGGATCCCGGCCTGCGGCTCGCGATCAACGGCTACACGGACGGGACCGGGGCCGCCGCGCACAACCAGGCCCTGTCCGACGGCCGTGCCAGAGCGGTCATGGCGAGGCTCGTCGGCGCCGGAATCGCGAAGGACCGGCTGAAGGCCAAGGGCTTCGGTTCAGCCAGCCCGGTCGCCGCCGACGACAGCGAGGCGGGGCGGGCGCAGAACCGGCGCGTCGAGCTGGTCAAGTTCTGAGCGGCGCGGGCGCGCGAAGACCCCCGGCGGCCGGGCTCGGACGGACCATCCGGTAGCGCTCCGGCGTCGGAGCGGGGGACAGCGCGATCGACAAGAGTATTTTGTCCGCCAGCTCATAAAAATCGACGCGCATTTTCGCGAGCTTTGACGCACAGTGCGTGGCCGTTCGCGGGCGGCCACGCCGCGTCCCGCCCGGCAGGAGATTCGCACGGCAAGAGCCGGCGGGCGGGCACGTGCCCGCGACCCAGGGAGGAAGGCCCATGCCGTCAGACATCGAGATCGCCCGCGCCGCGACCCTGAAGCCGATCGCGCAGGTCGCCGAGAAGCTCGGCATCCCGGATGACGCGCTCCACAATTACGGCAAGCACATCGCCAAGATCGACCACGGCTACATCGCCGGGCTGGAGAGCCGGAAGCCCGGCAAGCTCGTGCTGGTGACGGCGATCTCCCCGACGCCCGCGGGCGAGGGCAAGACCACCACCACGGTGGGCCTGGGCGACGCCCTGAACCGTATCGGCGAGAAGACCATGATCTGCCTGCGCGAGCCCTCGCTCGGGCCGTGCTTCGGCATGAAGGGCGGCGCGGCCGGCGGCGGCAAGGCGCAGGTCGTGCCGATGGAGCAGATCAACCTGCACTTCACCGGCGACTTCCACGCCATCACGTCGGCCCACAGCCTCGCGGCCGCGCTGATCGACAACCACGTCTACTGGGCGAACGAGCTCAACATCGACGTCCGCCGCATCCACTGGCGCCGGGTCGTCGACATGAACGACCGGGCCCTGCGCGCGATCAACCAGTCGCTCGGCGGCGTCGCCAACGGCTTTCCCCGCGAGGACGGGTTCGACATCACGGTGGCCTCCGAGGTGATGGCGGTGTTCTGCCTCGCCAAGGACCTCGCCGACCTGGAGGAGCGCCTCGGCCGGATCGTCATCGCCGAGACCCGCGACCGCAAGCTCGTCACCCTCAAGGACGTGAAGGCCACCGGCGCCATGACGGTGCTGCTCAAGGACGCCCTGCAGCCGAACCTCGTGCAGACCCTCGAGGGCAACCCGGCGCTGATCCACGGCGGCCCCTTCGCCAACATCGCCCACGGCTGCAACTCGGTGATCGCCACGCGGGCCGGCCTGCGGCTCGCCGACTACACGGTGACGGAGGCCGGCTTCGGCGCCGATCTCGGCGCCGAGAAGTTCCTGGACATCAAGTGCCGGCAGGCGGGCCTGACTCCCTCGGCCGTGGTGGTGGTGGCGACGGTCCGCGCCCTCAAGATGCACGGCGGCGTCGACAAGAAGAACCTCGGGTCCGAGAACATCGATGCCCTGGAGAAGGGTTTCGCCAATCTCGCCCGTCACGTCACCAACCTGCGCGGCTTCGGCCTGCCGGTGGTGGTCGGCGTCAACCACTTCCACGCCGACACCGACGCCGAGCACGCCAAGCTCAAGGACCTGTGCCGCGAGCGGCTCGACGTGGAGGCGATCACCTGCCGCCACTGGGCCGAGGGCGGTGCCGGGGCCGAGGAACTCGCCCGCGCGGTGGTGAAGCTCAGCCAGGCCGAGCCGGCGCCGATCCGCCACGCCTACGAGACCGAGAGCCGGCTCACCGACAAGATCCGGGCGATCGCCACCAAGCTGTACGGCGCCGCCGACATCCAGATCGAGACCAAGGCCGCCGGCAAGCTCGCCACCTTCGAGAAGGACGGCTACGGCCACCTGCCGATCTGCATGGCCAAGACCCAGTACTCCTTCTCCACCGACCCGACCCTGATGGGCGCCCCCGAGGGCCACATCGTCGGCGTGCGCGACGTCCGGCTCTCGGCCGGCGCGGGCTTCGTGGTGGCGATCTGCGGGGAGATCATGACCATGCCGGGCCTGCCCCGGGTGCCGGCCGCCGACACGATCCGGCTCGACGCCAACGGGCAGATCGACGGGCTGTTCTGAGAAACGTCGCGCGGGGCTCGCCCACGGGCGGGCCCCGCCGTTCGTCGTTGCGAGCGGAGCGAAGCAATCCAGGGACACACCGCATCCGGAGATCGCGCGCTGCCCTGGGTCGCTGCGCTCGCGATGACGGAGCGGGTCGGATCAGGGGCCGCCCCTACGCGTCCCCGAACAAGTCCACCGCCAGCCGGGAATGCGCCTCGCGCAGCATCCCGGTATCGACCCCGAGCGGCTGCCCGTCGATCACCCGCCAGCGCCCCGCGACCATCACCCGGTCGGCCCGGGTGGCGCCGCACAGGACGAGCGCCGCCAGCGGGTTGTGGGCACCGGAGAAGCGCAGCTCGTCCAGGGTGAACAGGGCGAGGTCCGCCTCGCGGCCCGGCGCGATCCGGCCGATATCGGAGCGGCCGAGGCAGGCGGCCGAGCCCTCGGTCGCCCAGCGCAGGGCGTCGAGATGCGTCACGGCCTCCGCCCCGTAGGTGAGCCGGTTGATCATGAGGGCGTGGCGCACCCCCTCCATCAGGTTCGAGCTGTCGTTCGAGGCCGAGCCGTCAACGCCGAGGCCGACGGGCGCGCCCGCCGCCTCCAGCTCGCAGGTGCGGCAGCGGCCCGAGGCTAGGGTCATGTTCGAGGTCGGGCAGTGGCAGACACCGACGCCGGCCGCGCCGAGCCGCGCGACCTCGGCATCGGTGAAGTGGATGTCGTGCGCGAGCCAGACCCGGTCGCTCAGCCAGCCGACCTCTTCGAGGTACTCCACCGGGCGGCAGCCGAACATCTGCTGGCAATAGGCCTCCTCGTCGCGCGTCTCGCCGAGATGGGTGTGCAGCCGGCACCCGCTGCGGGCGGCGAGCTCCGCGCTCGCGCGCATCAGGCGCTCGGTCACCGAGAACGGCGAGCAGGGGGCGAGGGCGATCTGCACCATCGCCCCGGGGGCGGGATCGTGGAACAGGTTCAGCACCCGCTCGCAGTCCGAGAGGATCGCGTCGTCGTCCTGGGTCAGGGCCGCGGGCGACAGGCCGCCCGCCCGGTCCGACAGGCTCAGGGAGCCGCGGGTGAGCGCGGCCCGGATCCCGAGGTCGCGGGCCTCCGCGACCTGGATGTCCATCGACGCCTCGAGGCCCTTCGGGAACAGGTAGTGGTGGTCGCCCGCCGTGGTGCAGCCCGAGAGCAGCAGCTCGGTGAAGGCGACCCGCGTGGCGAGCCGGAACGCCTCCGGGGTGATCCGCCCCCAGACCGTGTAGAGCGCCTCCAGCCAGGGGAAGAGCGGCTTGTTGAGCGCCAGCGGATGGGCGCGGGTCAGCGTCTGGAAGGCGTGGTGGTGGGTGTTGATCAGCCCCGGGATGACCACGTGGCGCGACGCGTCGAAGGTCGCGTCCACGGGCGCGGCGGGGCGCGCGCCCGCCGGCACGCACTCGACGATCCGGGTACCCGCCACCACGATCCCGCCGCCGGCGCCCTCGGCCAGGACGGCGCGCGGGTCGCGGATCCAGAGGCGTCCCGATCCCGGTTCCCCTGCCTCGGCCATGCGCGTCCGCTCCCGTCGCCCGAGGGCCTGCGTAGCGGAGGCGTCGGACCGGGGGCAATCCCGCGGGTACACGCTTGAGGATCCGGAGCGGTCGGCGCCCCGGCCGCCCCGGCCAGGGTTGACGGGCCCCGGCCGCCTTGAGAAACGTCATGGGGACTGACCTATCACCCGTTGGGAGCGGCCGCGCCGTGACACGGACAGCCCCGCGCGAGGAGATGTTCGCGCCGAAACCCGTCCCGGGCGCCGCGCCGGCCGCCCTCGGCAGCGACGACCTGATCGAGCTCCTGTTCTTCGCCTACCGGGATTTCGTCGGCGATCCGGACAGGATCCTGGCCGATTACGGGTTCGGCCGCGCCCATCACCGGGTGCTGCACTTCGTCGACCGGTACCCGGGCCTGACGATCGCCGAGCTCCTCGACATCCTGCGCATCACCAAGCAGAGCCTGAACCGGGTGCTCAAGGACCTGATCGGGCAGGGCTACGTCGCGCAGAAGCCCGGTTCCAGCGACCGGCGCCAGCGCCTCCTGTACTGCACCGAGGCCGGCGCCGGGCTCGCGGCCGACCTGACGCGGGTCCAGGCCCGCCGCCTCGCCCGGGCGCTCGCGGCGCCGGATGCCCGGGGCTCCCCGGAGGACTTCCTGATGGCGATGATCGAGCCGGAGGACCGGCCGGCGGTCCAGCGCCTGATGGCGCGGCGCGGGGGCGGGGCCGAGGGGCGCCTCGACGCGGAGGAGCCCGCGTGAGCCACGCCGCCCGGTCCGACCTGCCCGACGAGGCGCCCCACGTCCTCGTGGTCGACGACGACCGCCGCCTGCGCGAATTGCTCGCCCGCTACCTCACCGACCAGGGCTTCCGGGTCACCGCGGCGGCGAGCGCCGCGGAGGCGCGGGCCCGGGCCCAGAGCGTCGTGTTCGACGCCATGGTGCTCGACGTGATGATGCCCGGCGAGAACGGCTTCGACTACGCGCGCAGCGTCCGCGAGACCTCGCGCGTGCCGATCCTGATGCTCACGGCCCGCTCCAACCCGAACGACCGGGTGATGGGGCTGGAGATCGGCGCGGACGATTACCTGCCGAAGCCGTTCGAGCCGCGGGAGCTGACGCTGCGGCTCAACAACATCATCAAGCGCAGCGTGCGGCCCCGCGCGGCCTCCGCCGAGGCCGTGACCTTCGGGCCGTTCGCGTTCCGAATCGACCGGGGCGAGCTGCGCCGCGACGACGAGCTGATCCGCATCACCGAGCGCGAGCGCGAGATCCTGACGATCCTGGCGACGGCGGGCGGCGCCAATGTCGAGCGCGAGCAGCTCGCTGGTCCGGGCGGCGCGGCGGCGGAGCGCACCGTCGACGTGCAGATCAACCGCCTGCGTCGCAAGACCGAGGTCGATCCCGCCAACCCGGTCTTCCTGCAGACTGTGCGGGGCGTCGGCTACCGGCTCGCGGTGGATTGAGCCGCCCGCGGGCCGCCGCCGGGCGGCTCAGACCACCCGCGGCGTGTCGGGTTTCAGCTTGAGGGCCTTGGCGATCCGGGTGGACAGGCTCCCCACGATCGCGAGGCTGGCCGACGGGCCGGCGAGGGCGCGGACGGCCTCCACCGCCTCCTCGGCGCTGGGCTTCATCACCGCGTAGACCGTGGCGCCGGGCGCCGCGCCGGCGCCCTCCGCGGTCACGGAGACGAGGAAGGTCGTGTGGCGTCGCCGCGGGCGTCCAGGCATGGTCCAGCATTTGGCATGTCGGCTAACCATCACCAATGCCTGAGACCCGGAGCCGGCCGGGAAACCGCACGCACCCGGCACGATAACCCGTGCCGGGTCTCTCAGATCAGGGCAAGGTCGATGCCGGGAAGCCGCAGCCCGTCGAGGCGCGTGCGCCAGCGCTGACCGGAGGCGACGGGCAGCGCGTCCGTCAGCGTGCCCGTCGTGACGACAGTCCCGGCCGCGAGCGGTGGGGCCACCGGATCGTTAGCCAGCGCATCGACGAGGTGGGCCAGGGCCGCGAGCGGCCCCGTCCCGAGCACGCAGCCGCCGCCGCCCCGGTCCGCGACGGCCCCGTCCCGCAGCAGCTCGACGGTGAAGCCCGCGAGTTCGCCGAGCCAGGCCGGTCGCGCGTCCGCGGCGATCCTCACCCGCTCGCCCACCACCAGCAGCCCGTGCAGGCCGAAGGCCGCGACGGTGTCGGGCGCCGCGAAGCGCCAGCCCGGATAGAGTGACTGCACGATCTCGAAGCCGCTCGCCGCCCAGTCGAGGCAGGCGATCAGCGCCGCGGCATCCATGCCGGGCTCGGGCGCGCGCGCCAGCCCGAACACGATCTCCGGCTCGATCCGCGGCTCGACGAAGGCGGCGAGCGGCACCGGACCCGACAGGGCGGCCCGGTCGCGCAGGGTCGTGTCGTAGACGTGCCCCCAGATCGGCGCGCGGACGCCGTAGCGCTCCCACAGGGTCGTGTTGGTGAAGCCGATCTTGTAGCCGACCGGCCGCTCGCCGCGCTCCCCGCGCAGGACCCGGACCGCCTCGGCCACCCGGTAGGCCGCCGGCAGGTCGAGGGCCGGATCCCAGTCGGTCAGCGGCGCGATCGGGCGGCGATGCTCGTGCGCGGAGAGGATCGTGCGGGCATGGGCCGCGGCGGAGATCGGCTCGGTCATCGGCGCACGGCGTGAGGGCCGACGGGGCGGCACCCGCGCCGGGCCGCCTCGATCGCGGCCGACTGATCTTACCCGAGGTGACCGTCGCCGGGAACGCGCGCTCTGTCGCTGCGCCGCCGACGCTCGCCGGCCCGTCCCCCGCGCGGAGCGCGCTCCTGGGGCGTTCGCTCCCGGCCCCGCCGCCCGCAGCATATTTTCATTAGAGGAATACCAAAATACGTTTCTTAAAGATGTGTCATCGGAGGCACATACTGCTCACGAATCCGTGATAGCTGGTCATCGGCGCGTATCTTCGCCCAGTAATTCCTGTTTAGAGTCGGTACAATGTCGAGATATGTCAGTGACCGGGCCGCGTCGCGCGCGTTCGATCATGCGGAGAGGCTGCTCCGGATCGGGTTTGTATCGTCGACATCTATACTCACGCTCGGGGCGGCCGCGCTCGCCCAGCCCGCGCCCGCCACGGACATCGAGCTGTCCGAACTCAGCGTGACGGGCGAGGCGCGCGGGCGCAGCCTGAACAGCGACCTGTACGGGCGCGGCGGGGCGACCGGGCCGGTGCCCGGCTACGTCGCCAGCCGCAGCACGGTCGGCACGAAGACCGACACGCCGATCCTGGAGACCGCGCAGTCGGTGTCGGTCATCGGGCGCCAGCAGATCGAGGATCAGAACGCCCTGACCATCAATCAGGCGCTGCGCTTCACGCCGAGCGTCACCACCGAGCAGCGGGGCGGCGCCGGCTCGACGCGCCTGGAGCAGTTCTACATCCGCGGCTTCACCGCGCCGATCTTCCTCGACAACATGGCGCTGCCCGGTAACCGCGACGCTTTCCCCAGTGTCGATCCCTACCGCCTGGAGCGGGTCGACATCATCAAGGGGCCGGCCTCGGTCCTCTACGGGCAGTCCGGTCCGGGCGGCCTCGTCAACCTCGTCTCGAAGGTCCCGCAATTCGTCCGCCACGGCGAGATCTTCGTCCAGGGCGGCGGCTTCAGCGAGGTCCGCGGCGGCTTCGACGTCGGCGGCCCGATCGCGTCCGACATCCCGGGTCTCGCCGACCAGTTCGCCTACCGGGTCATCGGCCTCGGCTGGAACGGCGACGGCCCGGCCGTGACCACCAAGGTCGAGCGCGCCTTCATCAACCCGAGCCTCACGTGGCGGCCCTCCGCCGACACCTCGCTCACGGTCATCGCCAACTACCAGCGCGACCCGTTCTCGGGCTTCTACGGCGGCTTCCCGGCCGTCGGTACGGTGTTCCCGCGCAATTTCGGCAGCGGCGTCTTCGGCCGGCTGCCGGTGAACTTCTACGACGGCGACCGCACCATCGAGCGCTCCGACCGCACGCAGGCCTCCGTCGAGTACCTGTTCGACCACCGGATCACCGAGAACCTGCGCTTCCACTCGGCCGGCCGCTACCTGCGCTCGAACGGCGACTACCGCAGCGTGTTCACGACCTTCGGCGACGTCAACGGCCCGTACACGAGCGGCCCGATCATCGGCCGGTCGGTCGGCGGCACCCAGGTCGACATCGAAGCCTACACGATGGACAACAACTTCATCGCCGATTTCGACACCGGCCCGATCGCCCACACGGCGCTGCTCGGCGTCGACCACCGGACCTTCAGCACGCGGTCCGTCACCGGCCCGTTCCCGGCGACGACGAGCCTGAACGCCCTCGCCCCCGACCACGACCTGCCGATCCGGTTCCCCGCCTTCACGTCGACCTCGCGGATCGACGCGCAGCAGACCGGCGTGTACTTCCAGGATCAGGCGAAGTTCGACCGCTTCATCCTGACGCTCGGCGGCCGCTACGACACCGCCCGGCAGACCGGCCCGACCCGCACCTTCGCGCCGAACGGGCTGACCATCCAGGACGTCCCGGCCGAGGCCTTCACCGGCCGCGCCAGCCTGCTCTACCTGTTCGACAGCGGCGTCGCCCCGTACGTCTCCTACAGCGAGGCGTTCGAGCCGATCGTCAACGGGCGGATCTTCGACGCCGCCTTCGGCTCGGCCGGGCGCATCCCCGTCCCGATCGCCAGCAACCAGTACGAGGCCGGCATCAAGTACCAGCCCCCCGGCACCGACATCCTGCTGACCACCGCGTTCTTCGACATCCGCCGCTCGAACGCCACCACCACCGACCCGGTCAATCCCGGCTTCGTCGTGCAGACCGGCGAGGTCGGCGTGCAGGGCGTCGAGTTCGAGGCGCGGGCCACCCTCGCCGAGGGCCTCAGCCTGATCGGCGGCTTCTCGCTCCTCGACATCCGCAACGTCCGCGACACCGGCTTCACCACGAACGACCTGACCCGCCGGCAGGTGCCGCTCCAGGGCCTGCGGCCGGTGCAGGTGCCGGACACGACGGCCTCGCTGTTCGTCGACTACCGCTTCACCGACGGCCCGCTCATCGGCCTCGGCCTCGGCGGCGGCGTGCGCTACCTCGGCCCGTCCTGGGGCGATCCCGCCAACACGTTCCAGGTGCCCGAGAGCGTGCTGGTCGACGCCGTCGCCTCCTACGACATGAAGCACCTCGACCCGCGGCTCGCCGGCCTCAGCGCGCAGATCAACGTGCAGAACCTGCTCGACGAGCGCTACGTGACCGGCTGCTTCACCTACTCGGGCTGCTATTACGGCCTGCCGCGCACGGTCTACGCGACCCTGCGCTACCGCTGGTGAGGCGGTCGCCGTGGGCAAGACCTTCCGGCAGTCGATGGCGTGGCTCCACGCCTGGTCGGGCCTCGTCGTCGGCTGGGTGCTGTTCGCCGTCTTCGTGACGGGCACGGCGAGCTACTACCGGCCCGAGATCTCGCAGTGGATGCGGCCCGAGCTCCGCACCGACCGGACCTTCGGGCCGGCGGAGCTCGCGGCGGCGGCCGAGCGCGGCGTCGCCCACCTGCAGGCCCATGCGGGCGGCGCGCGGACGTGGTTCCTCGCGCTGCCGCGGCCGGACCGGCCGGTGCTGGAGCTGTTCTGGCGGACCGGCCCGGGCCGGCCGCCCGGCCACGTCCTCCTGGATCCCGACAGCGGCGCGCCGGCGGCGGTGCGGGCGACGCGCGGCGGCGACTTCCTCTACCGCTTCCACTTCGAGCTGAATCTGCCGCCGCTCTGGGGCCGCTGGATCGTCGGCGCCTGCGCGATGATCATGCTGGTGGCGCTGATCTCGGGGATCGTCACCCACCGGCGCATCTTCGCCGACTTCTTCACCTTCCGGCGGGACAAGTCCGCCCAGCGGGGCTGGCTCGACGCGCACAACGTCACGGGCGTGCTCGCCCTGCCGTTCCACCTGATGATCACCTATACCGGGCTCGCCACCCTCATGGTGATGTACGTGCCCTGGGGCCTGAACACGGCCTATCGCGGCGACAGCCAGCGCTACTTCGCCGAGTCCGGCCAGATCACCGCGCCGCGCTCGCCCGCCGGCCAGCCCGGCACGCTCGTGCCGGTCGGGCCGCTGGTGCTCCGCGCCCTGGCGATGCGGCCGGAACCCCTGGAGCGGATCACGGTGGTCAACCCGGCGGACGCGCGCGCCACCGTGGTGGCGGTGTTCGAGGAGCCGCACGGCCTCTCCCACGAGCACCCGCAGATCGCCTTCGACGGCGTGACGGGCGCGGTCCTGGAGGTGCGCGCGGGCGGCCTGCGGCCGGCGACCAAGACGTTCACCGCGATGGTCGGCCTGCACGAGGCGCACTTCGCCGGCCCGGCCCTGCGGGTGCTGTTCTTCCTGTGCGGCCTCGCCGGCAGCGCCATGGTGGCGACCGGGCTGCTGCTCTGGGCGGTGGCGCGCCTGCCCAAGGGGGACGCGCCCCGGGGCTTCGGCCTGCGCCTCGTCCAGGGCCTGAACGTCGCGACGATCGCCGGCCTGCCCGCGGCCGTCGCCGCCTATTTCCTGGCCAACCGGCTGCTCCCCGCCGCGCTGCCCGCGCGGGCGGAGTGGGAGGTCGGGGCCTTCTTCGCCGTCTGGCTGCTCGTCGCCGTGGCGGCGCTCCTGCGCCCGGCCGGGCGGGTCTGGCCGGAGACGCTGACGGCGGCGGCCGCGTTGTACGGCGCCGTCGCGGCCGCGGATGTCGGGCGCCTCGTCGCGCTCCGGCTCGGCGGCGACGCGCCGGTCGAGCCGGTCCTCCTCGCCTTCGACGGCGCGATGCTGGCCCTCGCCGCCCTCTTCCTGCTCGCGGTCCGCACGATCGCGCGGCGCGGCGGAGCGTCCCGCGGCCCCGCGAAAGCCGCCGGGCTCTCGATCGCGGGGCACGCGCGGCGGGACCAGGGCCGGCCCGGCATGCCGGTACCGGGAGATCGGGAGCCGATATGATAAAATTGAACTGGTATATTGAATCCAGTGCGGCGAATTAATTCAAAATAACTCCCGAAGCCTGACATATATCGGATGCGCGTCGACTGTATCTGTGCAGAATGGTTCGGCCGGCATGCCAGCCGGTCGCGCCTGTGTCGTCGATTTTCACGCCCTTAATCCTTCGGCCCAGGCGTTCCAGCGCGGTCCATCCCAAGCGCACGCTGGACATGTCCCCGAGACCCAGAACTTGAGCCTCGAGGCGCGGCCCTCGGGGCTCTTTTTCTGCCGCGCCGGGCAATGCGGGCCCGGCGGCTGTTCACGGGCCCCGCGTCCCCGTACCAGAAGGCCCAGGGAGCGGCAGGACGGGCATGCAGCGCATCACCATCACCATCGACGACGCCCTGCTGACGGCGGTCGACGACCTCTGCGCGCGGCGCGGCTACGGCAGCCGCTCGGAGGCGGTGCGCGACATCGTCCGCGACGCCCTGGCGCCGGTCCGCGCCGCGGAGACCGGGGGATCGGCGGCCTGCTACGGAGCCCTGAGCTACGTCTACAGCCACGGCACCCGCGACCTGGCCCGCCGGCTGACCGGCGAGGGGCATGAGCACGGCGTCTCGATCGCCAGCCTGCACGTGCACCTGACCCACGACGCGTGCCTCGAGGTGGCGGTCCTGCGCGGGCCGGTGGCCCGGATGCAGAGCTACGCCGACGCCGTCGTCACGCAGCGCGGCGTCCGCTACGGTCACCTGCACCTCATCCCGGAGGGTGACGACGCCCGCACCCATCCGGGCCACGGCGACGACGGCCCGGGGTGAGGGCGCCCCCCGCCCGCGATCCGGCGCCCCGTCGACTGCGCCCCACGCGCAACACGGCCGGCCTAATCCGCCCGTATGATTTTTTCGTATGTTTATCATACGGGCGGCGTGCGAGAGTCCGGGGATCGCCACGCCTCGCCCGGTCTGCCGGTGTCCCGCCCGACTTCCCGCTCGACTTCCCGTCCTGTCTGCCGTCACCGGCCTGCCGCCCCCGGCCTCCGCGCCGTGACCCGGCTGCTCGCCGCGGGCGGCCTCGTCGTCGCGACCGCCGGGCGCGGCTGGGCGGCGCCGGGTGAGGGCGCCCCGACACCGTCGGCCGTCACCCTGTCCGAGATCTCGGTGGTCCCCGCGGCGCCTCCGGTCATCCCCGCGACGGACGGGCCCGGCGCCAGCGCCGGCTATGTCGGCGGCGTCACCGGGATCGGCGGCGCCCTGCTGAGCGTCGACGCGGCCAGCGCCGGCCTCATCGGCGGGGCGGTCCTCAACGCCCGCCCGGTCACGCGGCCCGGCGAGGTGCTGGAGGCAGTGCCGGGCCTGATCGTCACCCAGCACAGCGGGGAGGGGAAGGCCAACCAGTACTTCCTGCGCGGCTTCAACCTCGACCACGGGACCGACATCGCCATCAGCGTCGACGGCATGCCGGTCAACATGCGCACCCACGCCCACGGCCAGGGCTACGCCGACCTCAACTTCCTCATCCCCGAACTCGTCGGCGCAGTGGAGTACCACAAGGGGCCGTACTTCGTGCGCGACGGCGACTTCGCCTCCGCGGGCTCGGTGCGCATCGACTATCTCGACACCGTGCGGGAGAATCTCGCGCTGACCTCGATCGGCAGCTTCGGCTACAAGCGGGCCCTGTCGATCGCCTCGGCCCCGCTGGGCGAGGGCACCCTGCTGGTGGCCGGCGAGGCGCAGGTCTACGACGGGCCGTGGACCGTCCCGGACGCGCTGCGCAAGCTCAACGGCGTCGCCCGCTACAGCCAGGGCACGGCGCTGGACGGGTTCGCGGTCACCGGCATGGCCTACGCGTCCCGCTGGACGGCCACCAACCAGATCCCGGAGCGGGCCGTCGGCGCGGGGCTGATCGGCCGCTACGGCACCCTCAACCCCACGGATGGCGGCGACACCGCCCGCTTCTCCCTGTCGGGTCGGTTCAGCGCGACGGACGACACCGGCATCACCCGGGCCTCGGCCTACGTGATCCGCTACCAGATGAACCTGTTCAACGACTTCACCTACTTCCTCAACGATCCCGTCGGCGGCGACCAGTTCCACCAGCTCGACCAGCGCGTCCTCGGCGGCGGCGAGGTGCTGCACATCTTCCAGGGCGACCTGTTCGGCCGGCCGCTGGAGGTCGAGGTCGGCGCCCAGACGCGGACGGACGCGATCCGCGTCGGCCTGTTCAACACCGCCTTCCGCCAGTACCGCTCGACCGTGCTCGACGACCGCGTGCTGGAATCGAGCGGCGCCCTCTACCTCGACACGCGGGTGCGCTGGACCGAGTGGCTGCGCACGAGCGTCGGCGTGCGGGCGGACGGCTACTACGCCGACGTCCGCTCGGACACGCCGGCGAACTCCGGACGGGCCACCGACGGCATCGTCAACCCGAAGCTCGGCCTCGTGCTCGGACCGTGGTCCGACACTGAGATCTACGTGAATTACGGCGGCGGCTTCCACTCGAACGACGCGCGCGGCGTCACCGCCACGGTCGATCCCGCGAGCCCCCTGTTCAACATCACCCGGTCGCCCTTCCTGGTGCCCTCCACGGGCTACGAGCTGGGCCTGCGCAACCGGTCGATCGCCGGGCTGGAGACGAGCCTCGCCCTGTTCCGGCTCGACTTCGCCTCGGAGAACATCTTCCAGGGCGACACCGGCACCACGGAGCCGAGCCGCCCGACCCGCCGGTTCGGCGTCGAGTGGACGAACCGCTACGCGGTGACGCCGTGGCTGTCCCTGGACGGGGATCTGACGATCACCAACGCCCGGTTCTCCAGCTACGACCCGGCGGGCAACCGGGTGCCGGAGGCGCCCACGACCATCGCGTCGGCGGGCGTGACCTTCGGCGAGCCCCTCGGCTGGTTCGGGAGCCTGCGGGTCCGCTATTTCGGGCCGCGCCCGCTCATCGAGGACAACGCGATCCGCTCCCGGGCGACCGCCCTGCTCAACGGCCGCATCGGCTACCTGTTCGACACCGGGGTGAGCGTCTCGCTGGACGTGCTCAACCTGACGAACAGCAAGGCCGACCAGATCACCTACGCCTACGTCTCGCGCCTTCCGGGCGAGGCCGCCGAGGGGCTGATCGACCGCGTCTTCCACCCGGTGGAGCCCACGGCCGTGCGCCTGACGATCGCCGGGCGGTTCTGACCGCCGGCGCCACGACGACACGCGGGTCCCGACCCCCCTCGCGGCAGACCCACGCCGTGACGGACTTCGTCCCGGCGTCCCGGTCGCGTCAGCCGCCGCTGCGCGAGACCCGGTAGTCGCGCGGGGTCAGGCCGTACGTCTCCCGGAACGCGCGACTGAGCTGGGCGCCGCTCCCGAAGCCGTAGGCCTCCCCGATCGCGCCGATCGACCGCGGCTCCAGCGGATTGTCGAGGGCGGCCCGCACGGCCGCGAGGCGCTGCCGCGCGCGGTAACGCGCCACCCCACCTTCCGGCTCGAACAGGCGGTAGAGCTGGGAGCGCGATATGCCGAGCGCCCGCGCGATCGCGTCGATCCGGGGCGGCGTGTCGAGCTGGCCGCGGATGAGCCGCTTCGCGGTCCTGAGCCGGGCGGCCTCGAGCGGCGCGGCCGCGCGGGCCGCTCCCTCCAGGCTCGGGCGCGCGCAGGCCGCGACCATGTGGAGCGTGGCCTGCGCGATCGGGGCGGCGTCGGTCGCGGTGATCGCGCCGCTATGCGCGGCCAGGCTCCGGATATGGTCGGCGAGCAGGCGGCCCGCGCCGCCGGTCAGGATCAGCCCGTGCATCGCGTCCTCGTCCGGCAGCACGGTGGCGATGGAGGCGCGCGGGACGGCCAGGATCAGCGAGTCCGTCTCCGGCACCCGGCTGCGGCGGTACGGCTGCGACAGGTCGTTGAGGCTGACCGCGCCCGCCGGAACCTCCGCCACGCCCCGTTCGGTCTCGACGCTGTAGGCGTGCCGGCTGAGGTGCAGGAGGAACCCGTCCTGACCGTCGCGCCGGATCCGGGAGCGGGATCGGGCCGGCCCCTGCGGTGCGGCGCTCATGACGCGCAGGGCCATCGGGCCGATCAGCGTCGTCTCGATCCGGCCCGAGAAGCCGTGCGGATCGGCATCGAGGTCGTGGGCTGCGAACAGCGCGCGCCACGCGGCGAAGCGGTCGCGCTCCGGCAGGGCATCCGTCGTGAAGAGGGAACGGGGTACGACGTTCACGGCGGGACCGATGAGCGAGGGTTGAGTGATTTTACCTTACGTTGCGCGATCGACGAGTGCGCATGGGACACAATCTACGATCTGACGCGACCCGCTCCCGTGGGGCGAATGTTTGTACCCCGGGGCCATCGTCCCATCGCGGCAGTGCCGCGATGGGACGACCATCGGGCCGCCAGGGCTTGCGAGAAACATAACGCGTTATATAATTGATGTCGGGAGAACCGACATGCCGGCAGATATCCTCGACGAACTCGGGCCGCTGTTCCTGGGCAGCCGCCTCAAGCGCCTCGCCGACCGCTTCCAGGCCGACGCCGCCCGGATCCTGCGGGACGAGGGGCTCGGCATCCAGCCGGCCCAGTTCCCGCTCCTCGCCGCCATCGACCGCTACGGGCCGCTGACCATCGGCGACGCCGCCGCCGCCCTCGGCGTCAGCCAGCCGGCGGCCACGCGCACGGCGGCGAGCCTCGTCGCGCTCGGCTTGCTCGAAGAGGCGCGGTCGGACGCGGACCTTCGCCAGAAGGCGCTGTCGCTTAGCGGCGCGGGCAAGGCCCTGATGGCGCGCGCCAAGGACGCGCTCTGGCCGCGCGTTGACAGGGCCGTCGCGAGCCTGTGTGCCGGCCTGTCGGGCCCCCTGCTGGACCAAGTCGCCGCCCTGGAGCGCAGGCTCGACGCCGTCCCGTTCGCCGCCCGCATCCGCCAGGACGGCGCGGCCGGCGACGCCGCGACGGGCCTGACGATCCGGGACTACACGGACGCGCTGGCGGACCGCTTCCGCGACATCAACGCCGAGTGGATCGAGGCGATGTTCGCGCTGGAGGAGAACGACCGCCGGATCCTGTCCGATCCCCGCGGCGAGATCCTGGACCGCGGCGGGCTCATCCTGTTCGTTGAGTCGGCGGATCTCGGGATCGTCGGCACCTGCGCGCTGATGCGGACGGAGGCGGGCTGCTACGAGCTGACCAAGATGGCCGTGTCCGCGCGGGCCCGGGGCCGCAAGGCCGGCGAGCACCTGCTGCGGGCGGTGCTGGCCCGCGCGGCGGCCATGGAGATCGAGACGCTCTACCTGCTGACCAACACCAAGTGCGCGGCCGCCGTGCACCTGTACGAGAAGGTCGGGTTCCGGCACGACCCGGAGATCATGGACCGGTTCGGCCGGCGCTATGCCCGCTGCAACGTGGCCATGCGCTATCCCCTGTGACGCCGCGCGCCCGACGCGCCGAGGGCGACCCGTTCCCGGTCGTGCCGCCCGGCGCGGCGACGAAGCGCGGATCCCGGCCGTGCGCGGGCCCGCGCGGCGCCGCAGCGAGCCGCTCCCATCCGCGGAGGACAGTCGCGCACTCTGCGTCAGATCTCGTTCAGCAGTGACGATGCGCGGACAGACAAAATGATGGGCGCGAAGAGTTCAACTGAAAATTGATTTGGGCGATCTGTTTGTGAGAGTATCAGCAACAGATCCCGTAACGGAATCTTATCGTCGCGCTTCCATCTTGGCGGTCTCGCTCTGGAGCTGCGCTCGGACAATGAAAGCTTGGTTCGCGAAACTCTCGATCCAGCACCGGCTGGTCGGAGCACTCGGGCTGCTCATCGTCTGTCTGCTCCTCGTCGGCGGCGTGGGCCTGCACGCCGTCGGCGATCTCGCCGAGGACCAGATCCGCCTCGGCAACGGCACCCTGCCCAGCGTGCGCTACGCCGGCGAGCTGCGCGGCAACGTGATCGACGTGCGCGTCAGCGTCGTGAACCACATCCTCTATCCCGAGGCCGCCCACATGCGGGCCGAGGAGGCGGCCCTGGCGAAGAAGACGGAGGCGGTGGCCGCCGCGATGCGCAACTACGCGCCGCTGATCGACGGTCCGAAGGAGCGCGCGCTCTTCGACGTGTTCGACCGGGAATGGAAGAGCTACCTCGCGGCGATCCCCGCCGTGCTGGAATACTCGCGGACGGGCCGCAAGGATCTGGCGCTGCGCGAGAGCTTGGTCGGCGTCCGCCCCCACATCAAGGCGGCCTCCCAGGCGCTCGAGGAGATCGTGGCGCTCAACAACGCCAGCGGCGAGACGGCGATCGCCCAGGGAGCGGCCGCCGCCTCCGGCGCGAAGCGGCTCATGCTGGCGATCGGCGCCATCGCCCTCGTGCTCGCGACCGCGCTCGGCGCGCTGATCGTGCGGAGCATCGCCGCCAGTGTCCGCGCCGTGCTGGAACCGATGCGGCGGCTGGCGGCCGGGGACCTCGCGGTCGCGATCCCGCACCAGGGCGAGCGGAACGAGATCGGCCAGATCGCCGACGCCGTGCAGGTCTTCAAGGATTCGGGGATCGAGGCGCGGCGGCTGGCCGCCCTCCAGGCCGAGGCCGACGCCGCCAAGATGCGCCGCGCCGAGCTGCTCGACCGCATCACCCGCGGTTTCGAGCGGGAGGCCGGGGCGCTCACGGACGAGCTGACCGCCGCCGCCACCGAGATGGAGGCGACCGCCGCCTCGATGACCGAGATCGCCGCGCAGACCAACACCCTCGCGGCGAGCGTCTCGGTCGCCGCCGAGCAGACCTCCGGTAACGTCCAGCAGGTCGCGAGCGCGACCGAGGAGATGGCGGCCTCCGTGCAGGAGATCAGCGGGCAGGTGACCCATTCGGTCGAGATCGCCGCCTCGGCCATCGCGCGCGCGCAGGAGACCGGCACCATCATCCGGGAGCTGTCCGACAGCGCCGACCGGATCGGCGCGGCGGCCGGCCTGATCTCGGGCGTGGCGAGCCAGACCAACCTGCTCGCCCTCAACGCCACCATCGAGGCGGCGCGCGCCGGCGAGGCCGGCCGCGGCTTCGCGGTGGTGGCCGCCGAGGTCAAGACGCTGGCCGAGCAGACGGCCCGGGCGACCCAGGAGATCTCCGCCCGGATCGGCGCGATCCAGTCCGCCACGCGGGGCGCGGTGGAGGCGGTCCAGGGCGTGAGCCGCACGATCGACGACATGTCGGGCATCGCCACCCACATCGCCTCGGCGATCGAGGAGCAGGGCGCGGCCACGCGCGAGATCGCGCGGAACGTCCAGGCGGCCGCGCACGGGACCCGGCAGGTCACGGGCCATATCGGATCGGTGCGCGAGGGGGCCGGCGAGACCGGATCGGCCGCGACGCAGGTTCTCGACGCCGCGCGCACCCTCGCGGTCCGGTCCGACGGGCTCAGCCGGGCCGTCCGCAGCTTCCTGGACGAGGTCCGGGCCGCCTAGAGCTGCGCCCGATCGAGGCGCGACGGGGCGATCGCCGAGCCCGTGCCGTCCGCGGTGCGGGCCCCTCTCCCGCACGGCAGAGGAGGCATGGCGCGGCTGCCCCGCCGGAGCGTCTGTCTTCCGGATCTGTCTTCCGGAACGGTGCACAACGACTTGGACCGCCGCCCGCGTGAGGCCCCGCGGGTCGACGCGCCGGTCGGCCCGGGGATCGGGCAGCCCCGCCCGCGCTCAGTTGCAGCCGTCGCAGATGCTGCGCTCGATCTCGTTGAGCCGGGCGCGCTCGTGCTCCTGCACGGCGCGCGGCGGCACCTCGCCCGGGCCGAGGGACGTGCCGGGGGGTTTGGTCACGCCGAGGCTGTTGGTGTTCGGCGCCGTGATCGTCGTGGCCGGGCCGCCACCCGTGCCGGTCTGGTCGGGCGCCAGGCCCTGGGCCGCGAGGGTGGCCGGGACGGCCAGGCTCAGCAGGGCCAGGCCCGCGGAGCGGAAGAGGGTTCGGGTCATCGTACCTCCCGTCGTCGAGCGCGCGTGAAACAGCTTGGCAGTATCCGTCGCCTCCCGAAACCGCCTTCGTCCAGTCGTGAGCCGGATGGCCCCACTATCCACCGTAATCCGACTGGCCGATAGAGTCCCGACTGCGCTCAGAGCGATCGCTTGGCGGACCGGTTCGGCTGCCGGCCCGGTCGGTCCGATCCTATCGCGCGATCATCGGGCGAAATCTATCCAGTCAGATCTTAGTCGATCGCTAATAAATATTAGCTAAGTATTTACAAGAGCGGGATCGGGTCCCGTCGGGAGCGGATCCGGGAACAGGGAGCCTCGCATGTGCGTCGCGTGTGACTGGGCGCCCCATTTCCAGGCCTTCGGGGGCGGGCGCGCCGTCAATCGGCGCGCGGTGCTGCGGTCGGGCGCGGCCATCACCGCGACGGCGCTCGCGCTGGACCTCGTCCCGACGGGCGCCCGCGCCGAACCGGGGAGCGGCCGCGCGGCCGCGGCGGGGCCCGCCGACGTCGTGTTCCACAACGGCCCCGTCTACACGGTGGCGGGGCCGGCCCCCTGGGCCGAGGCGGTCGCGGTGCGCGGCAACACCATCGTCCATGTCGGTGACGCGGCCGGCGCGCTGGCGCTGGCCGGCCCGGCCACGCAGGTGGTGGATCTCCAGGGCCGGCTGCTGATGCCCGGCTTCGTCGAGGGCCACACCCACCCCTTCCTCGGCGCGTTCCTGACGTCCGGGGTCGACCTGCAGCGCGAGAACCTCGCCCAGGTCCTCGCGGCCATCGAGGCCTACGCGAAGGCGCATCCGACCGGGCCGATCCGCGGTTTCGGGTGGCGCGTCGACATGTTTCCCCCGGAGGGCCCCAACCGGGCCGACCTCGACGCCATCCTGCCGGACCGGCCGGCCTTCTTCTTCGCCATCGACGGGCACAGCCTGTGGGCCAATTCCAAGGCGCTGGCGATGGCCGGCGTCGACCGGGACACGCCCGACCCGATCCCGCGCTTCAGCTACTACGCGCGCGACCAGAAGGGCGACCCCACCGGCTACGTGCTCGAGGTCAACGCGGTCCTCGGGCTGGTCAACGCCGTGGAACCCATCAGCGTCGCCGCCATGGGCAGCCTGCTGGAGGGCTGGCTGCCCAAGGCCGCGGCCGCCGGCATCACCACGGTCTTCGACGCGGGCGTCCCGCCCGTCGGCAGCGATCAGGCCGCCATCATCGCGCTCTACGTGGAGGCCGAGAAGCGCGGCACGCTGCCGTTCCGCGTCTCCGCCTCCTACTCGGTGAAGTCGCTGCCGATCGACGACACGGTCGAGCAGTTCAACGCCGTGCGTCGGCAGGTCTCCGGCGAGCTCGTGCACGTCGACATCGTGAAGATCGTCGGCGACGGCTCGCAGGGCGGCTACACGGCGTGGCTGATCGAGCCCTACGCCGACCTGCCCGACTCGACCGGAGGGTCGCCCTTCACCGAGGCGCAGTGGCACGACCTCGTCGGCGCGGTCGACGCGGCGGGCTTCGACGTCCACGTCCACGCCTGCGGCGAGCGGACCGCCCGCGTCGCCCTCGACGCCATCGAGAAGGCCGTGGCGAACAACCCGGCCCGCGACCGGCGGCACGCCATCGCCCACTTGGTCTATGTCGAGGACAGCGACGCGCCCCGCTTCGCCCGGCTCGGCGTGACCGCGCAGTTCTCGGCCAACTGGTCGTCGGCCGACCCCGACACGCTGCAGAACATGATGGCGCGCTACGGCGCGCACCGCGCCAGCCGGATGTACCGGACCAGGATGATCCTGAAGCAGGGCGGGCGGGTCTCCTTCGGCACGGACTGGCCGGCGGCCGGCTACGTCTCGACCTACGAGCCCCTCACGTCGATCCAGGTCGGCGTGACGCGGCAGCTGGTCGGCCGGCCGGACGCGCCTGTGCTGAGCCCCGCCGACGAGCGCCTGACGGTCGCGGAGGCGATCCACGCCAACACGATGGGCGCCGCCTACCAGCTCCGCATGGACGACAGGATCGGGTCGGTGGAGGTGGGCAAGCGCGCCGACCTGATCGTCCTCGACCGCAACATCCTGACGATCGATCCGCACGAGATCCACCGGACCAAGGTCGCCCTGACCATGATGGACGGCGTCGTGCGGCACCGGGCCTGAGGACCTGGCCGACCGGTCAGGGGCCCGGCGCGGCGCCGGCGGCCGTCCCGCCCGGATCCGCGAGCCGGTCCGCCACCATCCGGCAGAACGCCTCTGCCGCCGGCGGCATCGTCCGCCCCGCCTTCTTGATCAGGCAGACCGGACGCTCGAACAGCGGGTCGTCGATCGGCCGCGAACGGAGCAGGGGCTCGGCCCGGATCTCCCGCGCCGCGCCCGGGAGGATCGTCAGGCCGAGGCCGGCCCGGACCATGCTGACGGCGGTCATCATGTAGGTGGCCTCGCAGGCCACGCGGGGCAGCCGGCCCGAGCCGACGAAGGCGCGGTCGACCACCGCCCGCACGCTCGTGGCCGGGTCCATCAGGATCAGGGGGTGCTCGGCGAGCGCCGCGATCGTGACCTGGGGCAGCGCGCCGATCGGGTGATCGGCGGGATAGATCACGTGCAGGGCGTCGCGCGTCCGGTGCAGGACGTCGATCTCCGGATCGCGGACGTCGCCGCCGACGATGCCGAGATCCGCCTCCTCCTCGCGCACGAGGTCGAGCACCCGCTGCGCGATGACGTCCTTGATCCGGAACGTCACGGCGGGGTGCTCGGCGCGGAAGCGGACGATCGCGTCGGACAGCACGCCCGCCGCGAAGGACGGCAGCGTCGCGACGCGCACGACCCCGTGGCGCCGTGCCGCGAGGTCGCGGGTGTCGACCACCACGGCGTCGAGGTCGCGCAGCACCCGCTCGAACACGGGCAGCAGCTCGCGGCCGAGCCGCGTCGGCGCGACGGTGCGGCTGGTCCGGTCGAGGAGCCGCGCGTCGAGCATCTCCTCCAGGCGCTGGATCTGAACCGTCAGGGCGGGCTGCGACAGGTTCAGCAGGGCGGCCGCGCGGGTGAAGCTGCCGACCTGGACGACGGACACGAAGGCCCGCACCTGCCGCAGGTTGAGATCCATAATCTCAGGCTATTGCTGCGATCCGATCTTTTCAATTGTGTCATGAAGCCGTCCGCCGTTTCCTGACCCGATACAGGCGCGGGTCCGAACCGCGCCGGCGCCAACGGGAGGAACGGATGCTGGCCCTGCTCGGCCTGTGCACGATCGCGCTGCTGCTCGCCGTCATCCTGACCAAGCGGATGTCGCCCCTCGTGGCGCTGATCGTCATCCCGGTCGCGGCCGCCCTGATCGGCGGGTTCGGGTTCGATACCGGCAAGTTCGTCCTCGCCGGCCTGCAGAGCCTCGCGGGCGTCGTCGGCATGTTCGTGTTCGCGATCCTGTTCTTCGGCATCGTCAGCGATGCCGGGATGCTCGACCCGATCATCGACCGGATCCTCGCCCGGGTCGGCACCCGCCCCACCCGGATCGTGCCCGGCACCACCCTGCTGGCGCTGCTGATCCACCTCGACGGGTCGGGCGCGGTGACGTTCCTGATCACCATCCCGGCGATGCTGCCGCTCTACGACCGCGTCGGCATCGACCGGCGCATCCTGGCCTGCGCCGCCTCGATGGCGGCGGGGGTGAATTTCCTGCCCTGGACCGGGCCGATGATCCGCGCCTCCGCGGCCCTCAAGCTGCCGATCCCCGAGATCTTCTCGCCCCTCGTGCCGGTACAGGCGGTCGGCCTCGTCTTCATCTTCGCCGCCTCGTACTGGCTCGGCCTGCGGGAGGAGCGCCGTCTGGCCCTCGTCCCCGGGACGACGGGGTCCGCGGGGTCCGCGCCCGGCCCGGCCACGACCGCCCGGACCCTCAGCGACGCGGAGCGGGCCCTGCGCCGGCCCGACCGCTTCTGGATCAACATCGTCCTCACGGCCGCGGTCCTCGGGACGATGGTGTTCCTGGCCGAGAAGGTGCCGCCGGCGCTGATGTTCATGCTCGGCACGGCGCTCGCGCTGGTCATCAACTATCCGCAGGTCGACGCCCAGCGGCAGCGCGTCGACGCGCACGCCAGGGCCGCGATCCTGATGGCCTCGATCCTCCTCGCCGCCGGCGTGTTCACGGGGATCATGCAGGGCACCGGCATGCTCAGGGCCATGGCCCAGACGGCCGTCACCTTCGTGCCTCCCGAGATGGGGCGCCACATCCCGTTCGGGCTCGGCCTCGTGTCGATGCCCCTGTCGATGCTATTCGACCCGGACTCGTTCTACTTCGGCGTCCTGCCGGTGGTGGCGGAGGTGGCCCACCAGCTCGGCGTCCCGCCGGTGCAGGTCGCCCAGGGGGCGCTGCTCGGCCAGATGACGACGGGCTTCCCCGTCAGCCCGCTGACGCCCGCGACCTTCCTGGTCTGCGGCCTGACCGGGATCGACCTCGCCGACCACCAGAGATTCACCTTCCCGTTCCTGCTGGCGGCCTCGGTGGTGATGACCCTCGCCTGCGTCGTCTTCGGCGTCTTCCCCATCTGAACCCCTCTGACAGCGGAGAGCGCGCCATGAGAACCGTCCGCCTCGGCGCCGGCGCCGGCTATGCCGGGGACCGCATCGAGCCCGCCGTCGAACTCGCCGAGCGCGGCGACCTCGACTACCTCGTGTTCGAGTGCCTCGCCGAGCGCACCATCGCGCTGGCGCAGCAGGCGAAGCTGCGCGACCCCGAGGGCGGCTACGATCCGCTGCTGGAGGCGCGCCTGCGGGCCGTCCTCGGGCCGTGCCGGGCCCGCGGCATCCGCATCGTCACCAACATGGGCGCGGCCAACCCGGTCGCCGCCGCCCGGAAGGCCGGGGCGCTCGCGCGGGAGATGGGCCTCGCCGGCCTGCGGATCGCCGCGGTGACCGGCGACGACCTGCTCGACGCGGTGCGCGCGGGCGACTTCGTCCTGGAGGAGAGCGGCGAGCCGGTCGCCGGCCTCGGCAACCGCGTCGTCTCGGCGAACGCCTATCTCGGCGCGGCGCCGATCGTGGCCGCCCTCGCGGACGGCGCCGACGTGGTCATCACCGGCCGCGTCGGCGACCCGGCCCTGTTCCTGGCCCCCCTGGTGCACGCCTTCGGCTGGGCGATGGACGACTGGGAGCGCCTGGGCCGCGGCACCCTCGCGGGCCACCTCCTCGAATGCGCCGGCCAGATCACCGGCGGCTACTTCGCCGATCCGGGCTGCAAGGACGTACCGGACCTCGCGCGCCTCGGCTTCCCCATCGGGATCGTGGCCGAGGACGGCACGGTCGAGATCACGAAGGTCGCGGGCTCGGGCGGCCGGATCAGCCTCGCCACCTGCAAGGAGCAGCTGCTCTACGAGGTGCACGACCCGGCCCGCTACATCCAGCCGGACGTGGTCGGCGACTTCTCCGACGTCGAGATGGAGCAGGTTGGCCCCGACCGAGTCCGGGTGCGCGGCGCGACGGGCGCGCCGGCGACGGGCCTCCTGAAGGTCTCGGTCGGGTACGTGGATTCCTATATCGGCGAGGGGCAGATCTCCTACGCCGGGCCCGGCGCCCTGGCCCGCGGCCGGCTCGCCCTGTCGGTGGTGCGCGAGCGCCTCGCCCTCACCGGCGTGGCGACGACCGAGCTGCGCTGCGACCTGATCGGCGTCGACGCGCTCCACGGCGCGGCGCTGTCGGGCGGGCGGGAGCCCTACGAGGTCCGCCTGCGGGTCGCCGGGCGGACCGAGACCCACGCCGAGGCCGTGCGGATCGGCAACGAGGTCGAGACGCTCTACACCAACGGCCCGGCCGGCGGCGGCGGCGCCTGGAAATCGGCCCGCGAGGTGGTGGCGGTGCAGTCGGTCCTCGTCCCGGCCGCCCTCGCCCGGCCGCGCGTGCACGTCGTCGAAGCCTGAGAGCCGGGAGACCCGAGGATGAAGCTGCGCGCGCTCGCCCATGCCCGCACGGGCGACAAGGGCAACACATCGAACATCGCGCTGATCGCCTACGACGCGGCCGATTACGAGCACCTCGCGGCGCACGTCACGGCCGAGCGGGTGCAGGCGCATTTCCGCGGGATCGTGACCGGCGACTTGACCCGCTACGCGTTGCCGAAGCTCGGGGCGCTGAACTTCGTGCTCACGGGGGCGCTCGGCGGCGGCGTCACCCGCTCCCTGGCCCTCGACGCGCACGGCAAGGGCCTCGGCGCCGCGCTCCTCGATCTGGACATCCCGGACCGCAGCGCCGGCCGAGCCGCACGCGGAAGCCCGAGACGGTGAGGGTCGAGGCCGCCGGGGCCTGATCGCGATGCGGGTTCGAACCAGAGGCCGCCCATGACCGTTGACGGTCGTTCAGCGTGACCGTTCGAAGAGCCCAGATGGACCGCCCCCGCCGCGTCGGACTGCCCTGGTACACCCCGGAGCAGTACCCAGCCCTGCGCACCAGCCTCGCGGACGGTGCCAAGCTGCCCCCCGACTACGAGACCTGGCGCGTCGCCACGGAGCAGATGGAACGGGAGGTGCAGCGCAGCGGCGTCGAGGTCGTGCGCGTGCCGGTCGAGCCGGAGATCTTCGCGGCGTGGTGCGAGCGCGCCGGGCTCCCGCGCGACGCCGCGGCGCGCGCCCGGTACGCGGCCGCCGCGCTGGCGGCGGACTGGGCCGTCTGAGAGTGGGCGTCGATCCGGGCGTCGATCCGGGCCCCGAGCCGGGCCCCGAGCCGGGCGACGTTCGGCGGGCCCCCGCGCCCGCGTCACGGATCACGTCGATCCCGCCATCCCTGCCGGGTTGTCCTGCGAGGACTAGCACATCGCAGTAGAGAGGTTGCGCGCAACTCTTTTCCGCCGATCTCACGCGACTCGTCCCGACGGGTCAGTCCGGGGAAATCTCGCAAATTAGAATTATTACATGTTGATTTTGTCTCTGATCTGCAACTGAACTGCCGTTATAGGCTCACAGGCGGGCTTGACCTATTGCGTTCCTGTGCGGCGGCCGCGCAGATGGAGGTCTCGCAGCCGAATCCGACCGCGGCGGCTGCAGCGCCCAAGAGTTGCCTGCATGTGCGTCGATTTCGCTCCCGCTCCGTCCGATCGACCACAGAAGCGCCTCCCGTATTGGGGGCCGCTCCTGCTGTCGGCGGCCGTCGGTATCTCGTTGCCCGCCGACGAATTGGCCGCGCAGCCGGTGAGCGGCGGGCAGTCTGCTGTCACCCTCGACGAGATCCAGGTTGTCGGACAGGGAGGATTGTCGCCCAACACGGCGACCGGGCCGGTCAACGGTTACGTCGCCAAGGCGAGCGCGTCCGGCACGAAGACGGACACGCCGATCATCGAGACGCCGCAGACGATCAACGTCGTGGGGGCCCGCCAGATTCGCGACGAGGGGGCCTCGACGCTGGCCGAGGCCCTGGCCTACACGCCCGGCCTGAGCAGCCAGGCCGTGGGCGGCTTCGCCAAGGTCTCGGACGGCTTCACGATCCGCGGCTTCACCGTCGAGGCGGGCAATTCGGGGCTGCTGCGCGACGGTCTGAAGCTGCAATCGGGCGTCTATGACGGGACGCAGGAGCCGTACGGGCTGGAGCGCCTGGAGGTCCTCAAGGGCGCGGCGTCGATCCTGTACGGCCAGCTCTCGCCCGGCGGCATCGTCAACGCCGTCAGCAAGCATCCGCTCCAGACGCCGTTCAACGAGATGAACGTCAGCTTCGGCCAGTACAATCGCAAGGAAGTGTCGGGCGATTTCACCGGACCGCTCACCGACGACGGCGCGTGGTCGTACCGGCTGACCGGGCTGATCCGGAACAGCGACAGCTATCTCGCGTACACGCCCGACGACAAGCGCTACATCGCGCCCGCGATCACGTGGCGGCCGTCGACGGCGACCTCCGTCACGCTGCTCGGCTACTATCAGGAGATCCACACGCGCTTCCAGCCGCCGCTCTCGGCGGTCGGCACGCTGCTGCCCAACGGCCGGTTCCCCCGCTTCGCCATCGATCGCTTCTACGGCGAGCCCGCCTTCGACCGGTACGATTCCCGGTCGGGCGCGATCGGCTACCAGATCGACCACGCCTTCTCGGACTCGGTCCGGCTGCGCCACGCCCTGCGCTACTACCAGTCGGGGGTCGACTGGGACTACCTGACCCCGACATCCCTACTGGCGAACCGGCAGGTCGCGACGCGCGGCGTCAGCATGCGCAATGAGAACGCGACGGGCGTGGCGTCGGACACCTCGCTCGAGACGAAGTTCGTCATCGGCCCGACCGCGCACACGCTCCTGACCGGCATCGACTACTACCGCAGCTTCCTGAACTCGGAGCGCTACACCAACGGCACCGTCGGCAATCTGAACGTCTACGCCCCGGTCTACGGCCTGACCTACCCGCGGATCAATTACGCGATCAACACCGGCTCGAAGAGCCTGCTCGACCAAGTCGGTATCTACGTCCAGGATCAGGTCAGGTTCGACCGCTTCGTCTTCCTGGCCGGCGGCCGCCAGGACTTCGCGCGCACGCAGGTCCTCACCTACCGCACCGGCGCGCAGCTCGATCAGAACGACAGCGCCTTCAGCGGGCGGCTCGGCCTGCTCTATCTCGGCGATTACGGGCTGGCGCCCTACGTCTCCTACAGCCAGTCCTTCCAGACCTTCGCGGTCACCGACCGGAACGGCAATCCCTTCCAGCCGTCGCTCGGCGAGCAGTACGAGGGCGGCCTGCGCTGGGAGGTCCCGGGCGCCGACACCCTGCTCAGCGCCGCGTTCTACCGGATCAACCAGACGAACGCGCTGGTGGCGGACCCGGTCAACCCGGTCTTCAGCACGCAGGCCGGGCAGGTCCGCTCGCAGGGCTTCGAGGCCGAGGCGCGGACGAATTTCGGCCCGCTGGAGGCGGTCGCCTCCTACTCGTACACCGATGCCCGGCAGACGCGGACCACGGTCGCGGCGAACTTCAACCAGCGCCTCGACCTCGTGCCCTACAACCAAGCCGGCGTGTTCGGCACCTACGACATGGGCCTATTCGGGATCCCGGGCCTGCGGCTCGGCGGCGGCGTGCGCTACGTCGGCAGCTCGAACATCTCGGGCGCGACCTTCGACTCGCGCGCGGCGACCCTGTTCGACCTCGTGGCGCTCTACGATTTCGGCGTCGCCGACCCGAGCCTCAAGGGATGGCGCGCCCAGATCAACGCCCGCAACGTCCTCGACCATTCCTACGTCACCTGCGTCACGGTGAATGGCTGCCGGTACAGCGAGCCGCGCAACGTGTTCGGGACCCTCACATACCGGTGGTGAGCCTCTCGCCGGCGGTCGCCCCCACGCGGGGCGGCGGGTCCGGACGCGGTGGGACTGCGCCCGGGCATCCGCGTCGGACGGCCGCCGTGAGCCCGCCAGCGTCGTCCCCGGCCGGATCGGCGCGCGGTCCCTGATCCGACGCATCCCTGCGCCCGCCGCGGACCGGACGCACCGCGCGCTCCGGGTCCCCGCCGCCGCCGCGGCCCCTCGTCCCGCGCGCGGGAGCAGAGATCGGCGCCGTCCTGTCGGGATCGACGCGGGCCCTCGCGGAAGGGCCCGCGCCCGGATCAGGCTTCGGCCGCGTCGAGGGCCTCGGCGAACGCGTCCTGGAACGCGGTGCTCCGGAGGATGTCCAGGTGCCGCGCGCCGGGAATGATCCTCAGGTCCGCGACCGGCGCCAGCGCGCTCCAGTCGCGCAGGCGCTCCGGTCGCGTCAGCGAATCCGCGGCCTGGAAGACGTGCACGGGCCGCGCCAGCGGCGCGAAGGCGTGGCGCTTGGCCCGCACGCGCTTGTCCAGGAGAGCCCACAGCTCGAACTCGCGCGCCGTCAGGTCGGGCCCGTCCGCGGGCAGCTCCGGGTTGTCGATGAGGTAGGCGTCGAGCGCCTCCCGCTCGTCCGCGTCCATGCGGGCGATCAGCCCGCGCCACTGCTCGGCCATCCGCGAGCCCTCCAGCCAGTCCGCGCGCCGCCGCGCGGCCAGCGCCCGCGCGTCCGCGTCCAGAGCCCGCGGCGCCGCGAAGGGCACCGACTCGAACACGTCCACGAGGCCCAGGAAGTCGACGCGCACGCGCCCGTCGAGATGGCGCGCGGTCTCGTAGGCGAGGTCGCCGCCGGACGACCAGCCGACCAGCGCGCACCGGCCGCCCGGCGCGTGCGCGGCGATGCAGTCCGCGTAGGAGCCGCTCAGCGCGGGCACATCGTACCCCTGCCAGCGCGCCTCCGTGTAGACGTGGCTGACGAAGCCGTGGACCGGCCGCTCCGGGCCGAGCCGCGCGGCCAGCGCGGCGAACTCGGTGGCGTTGGCGATCAGGCCGGGGACGCAGAAGAGCGGAATCCGTCCGCCCTCGCGGCGGAGATGGACGATCTCCGGCCCGCGCGGAGCCGCCGGCGCGACGCGTTCGGCGAGGTCGGCGAGGCTCTTCGCGCCGAGGATCTGGGCGAGGGTGAGGGTCTTGCTCCCCGCGACGCCCTGCCGGCGGATGCGCGCGAGCATCTTCAGGCTCAGGATCGAGTCGCCGCCGAGGTCGGTGAAGGCGTCGTGGCGGCCGATCGCGGACGGATCCAGGCCGAGGAGGTCGGCCCAGAGGGCGGCGAGTGCCCGCTCCGTCCCGTCCCGGGGCAGATCCTTCCCGTCCGTCCCGCGCGCCGCCTCCAGCGACGCCAGGGCGCGCCGGTCGAGCTTGCCGTTGGGGGTCAGGGGCAGCGCGTCGAGCCGGGTCAGGCTCGTCGGCACGAGGGCCGGCGGCAGGCGCTCCGCGAGTCGGGCCCCCAGCGCGGCGAGGTCGAGGTCCGGATCGGCCACGACGTAGCCGGCGAGGCGCGGGCCCTCCGCCCCGTCGGCCTCCGGTTCGGCGAGCGCGATGACGGCGGCGTCGCGGATTCCCGGAAGGTCGCGCAGGGCCGCGGCCGCCTCGCCGGGCTCGACCCGGTGGCCCCGGATCTTCACCTGGTCGTCGGCCCGGCCCACGAAGGCGAGGCTGCCGTCGCGGAGAAGCCGGACGCGGTCGCCGGTCCGATAGAGGCGCGCCCCGGGGCCGGCATGCGGGTCCGGAACGAACCGCTCGGCGGTGAGGCCCGGCCGGTCGAGATAGCCCCGCGCGACCTGCGGCCCGCCGAGGTAGAGCTCCCCCGTCGCGCCCGGCGGCACCGGTGCGAGGAATCCGTCGAGCACGCGCGCGCGGACGCCCGGGAGCGGCGTCCCGATAGGCGCGCCGCCGGCCCAGCGTCCGGCCCCGTCCTCCGGGCCGAGCGCACCGCCACGGTGCTCCGCCCCCGCGCGGACCTCCTCGCACAGCGCGCCGACCGTCGCCTCGGTCGGCCCGTAATGGTTGACCACCCGGCAGCCGGGCTTCAGCGCGGCGATCCGGTCGACGAGGGGCCAGCGCAGCGCCTCGCCGCCGAGGATGAGCAGCCGTTCGGGCAGCGCGGCGGCGGGATCGGCCGCCTGGAGCAGGGCGCCGAGGTGGCTCGGCGCGATCTTCAGGGCGTCGATCCTCCGGCCCCCGGCCGCGTCCCCTCCGACCGCCGCGGCGAAGCGGTCGGGGTCGAGGGCGGTCTCGTGGTCGAGGAGGTCAAGTTCCGAGCCGCCGGCCAGCGCGCCGAACAGCACGGTGTTGCCCAGGTCGGCCGCCACGGTCGAGGCCATCGCGACGCGGCCGCCGACGGGCAGGTCGACGCGCGCGAGCATTCCGGCCACGTACTGCGCGAGGCCGCCGCGGGTCACGACGACCCCCTTGGGCCGGCCCGTGGAACCCGAGGTGTAGAGGATGTAGGCCGCCGCGTCGGGATGCGGCGGCGCGGCCGCGAAGGGCGGGGCCGCCGCGTCCTCGGCCGGGTCGAAGCGCGCCGCGATCACCGGCCGTTCGGGCCGGTCGTCCGGAACAGGGTCGCCCAGGACGAGGCAGGCCCCGCACTCGGCCACGAGGTCGGCCCGGCGGGCGGCCGGGAGGCCGGGATCGATCGGCACGTAGGCGGCGCCGGTCTTGAGGATCGCCAGGAGGCCGAGCACCCATTCGGGGCCGCGGCCGAGATGGAGGGCGACCCGCGTCTCCGGCCCCGCCCCGTCCGCGGCCAGCCGCGCGGCGAGGCGGTCCGAGGCGGCATCCAGCTCGGCCCGACTGTGGGAGCGCCGGCCCTGCCGCAGGGCGGGCGCCTCCGGTGCCTCGGCCGCGCGGGCGCGCCAGGCCGCGACCACGTCGAGCGCGACCCCGTCGAGCGCGGCCGGGTCCGTCGCCGCGGCCGGGGCGGGGCTCGCCAGCGCGTAGAGCGGGCGGTCGGGTTCGGCGACGGCCGCGGCGAGCAGCGTCGCGAAGGCCTCGGCCAGGCCCGCGACGGTCTCGGGGTCGAACAGGTCGCGGGCGAAGGCCAAGCGGCCGCACAGGCCCTCGGCGGAATCGACGAGATCGAGGCTGAGGTCGAAGTGGACGTCGCCCCCGTCGAGGCCGCGCAGCCGCATCGGCCGTCCGGCGAACCGGGCGTCGGGCGGGGGCGCGGCCTGCTCGGTGACCTTGACCTGGAACAGCGGGTGGAGCCCGGGCCGGCGCTCCGTCGCCGACGCCGCGACGATCCGGTCGAACGGCAGGTCGGCGTGCGCCTGGGCGGCCAGCAGCCGATCGCGGACCTGCCGGAGATGGACGCGGAACCCGTCGCGCGGGTCGACCCGCGCCCGCAGGACCCCGATGCCCGTCAGGTGGCCGACCATGCCGCGCGTCTCGGGCCGCGCGCGGTCGGCGAGCGGCAGGCCGACGCGCACGTCCGCGCCGTCGCCGTAGCGGGCCAGCGTCAGGGCGAACCCCGCGAGGGCGGCCATGAACGGCGTCGCGCCCTCGCGGCGGGTGAGGCTCCGCAGGGCCTCGCTCACTTCGGGCGGGATCCGGAACGCGTGGATCCCGCCCGAAGCGGCGCGCTCCGCGCGGCGGGGCCGGTCGAGGGGCAGCGGCGTCTCGGCCGGGGACTCGCCCAGTTCCGAGCGCCAGTACGCGGCCTGGCGCGCGGCCTCCCCGGCCTCGAGCCGGCCGTGCTGCCAGAGGGCGTAATCCGCGTACTGCACGGGCAGCGGTGGCAGGCCGTCGGCCCCCGCCTCCCGCGACCGGGCCGCGTACAGGGCGTCGAGGTCGCGCAGCAGCAGGGGGATCGACTGCCCGTCGGCGGCGATGTGGTGCAGGCCGAGCAGGATCCGGTCGGTGCCGTCCCCGAGGCGGTGCAGCTCGACGCGGAGCAGGGGGCCGCCCTCCAGATCGAACGGCGTGCGGGCCAGGGCCTCCGCGAGGGCGTCGCTGCCGGCGGCGTCGAGCCCCTCGCGGACCCGGATCGGGACCGGGGCAGCCGGGTGGACGCGCTGGCACGGCTCGCCCTGCGGATCCAGCCCGAAGGTCGTGCGCAGCGGCTCGTGGCGCCGCACGAGGTCGTCGACGGCGGCCTGGAGCCGTGCCGGATCGAGGGTCCCGGCGATCTCGACGATGCCGGTCAGGTTGTAGGCCGGGCTCAGTGGCTCGCGTTGCCAGGTCAGCCACAGGCCGCGCTGCGCCGCCGAGAGCGGCAGCGCCGTCCTGTCGCCGTCCGCCGGGACGATCGGCAGGGTGGCGAAGTCGATCCCGTTCTCGGCGAGCTTGGCGAGGAAGGCCCGGCGCTGCACCGGCGCGAGCCGGGCGAAGCGTCGCGCGATCTGCGTGGCCTGAAGGGTCATGTCCGCGTCGCTCCTGCCGCCGTCTCGATCGCGTCGAGCCAGCTCTCCATGTCGGTGAGGTCGGCCGCCCCGGCCCCGCTGGTGCTGCCGGTGCTCCCGTCTGCGTCGATCCGGGCGGCCAGATCCGCCAGCGTCGGGTGATCGAAGACCGCGCGCAGCGGCAGGCGCGGTCCCAGGCTCTCCTGGACGGCGGCGACGAGCTTCATGACGAGGATGGAATCGCCGCCGCGCTCGAAGAAGGTGTCGGAGCGGGCGACGGCGTCGGGCCCGGGCAGGCCGAGCACCGCGGCCCAGAGATCGGCGAGGCGCCGCTCGGTCGCCGTGCGCGGCGGGTCGGCGTCCCGGGCGGACGCGTCCGCGTCGGGCTCGGGCAGGGCGCGGGCGTCGAGCTTGCCGCTCGTCGAGAGCGGCAGGGCATCGAGCAGGACGATCGCGGCCGGCACCAGGGCCTCGGGCAGGTCGCGGGCCAGGGCGCGGCGCAGCTCCTGCGGGTCGGGGTGCGCGCCCGGCGCGGGCACCGCGTAGGCCACGAGCCGCGCGGGGCCGCCGGGTTTGCGGCGGGCGACGACGGCCGCCTGGGCGATGCCGGGTTGCGCGCGCAGGGCGGCGGCGACCTCGCCGGGCTCGACGCGCTGGCCGCGGATCTTGACCTGCTCGTCGGCGCGTCCGCGGTAGTCGAGGGCGCCGTCGGGGCGGCGGGCGGCGCGGTCTCCGGTGCGGTAGAGGCGCGCGCCGGGCCTTCCGAACGGGTCGGGCACGAAGCGCTCGGCGGTCAGGCCGGGGCGTCCGAGATAGCCGCGGGCGAGGCCGGTGCCGCCGATGTAGAGCTCGCCCACCACCCCAACCGGAACCGGGTGCAGCGCGTCGTCGAGGACGTGGAGCTGCGTGTTGGCGATCGGGTGCCCGATCGGCACCCGCGGGGCGTCCGGCTCGGGCCCGCAGGTCCAGGCGCTGACGTCGATGGCCGCCTCCGTCGGCCCGTAGAGATTCGCCAGGTCGGCCCGGCTCTGGGCGCGGACGGCGGCCGCGAGGTCGGGGGCGAGCGCCTCGCCGCTGCACACGATGCGGGACAGGCTCGGGCAGGCGGCGAGCCGGCCGGACGCCAGGAACGCCTCCAGCAGGGCGGGCACGAAGTGCACGATCGTCACCGCGTCCCGCCGGATCAGGGCGGCCAGCGCGTCTGGATCGCGGTGGGCCTGCGGCGGCGCCATGACGAGGCGTGCGCCGCTGACGAGGGGCAGGAGGATCTCCCAGACGGCGACGTCGAAGGAGACCGGGGTCTTGTGCAGGATCACGTCGGCGGGGCCGACCGCGAAATGGGCCCGCATCCAGGCGAGGCGGTTGGCGATGGCGGCGCGGGTGTTGGCGCAGCCCTTGGGCGTGCCGGTCGAGCCGGACGTGTAGATGAGGTAGGCCAGGGCGTCCGGGTGCGGCGCCGCGGCCGGCAGGGCGGGATCGTCCGCCGCCTCTCCCGGCTCCGGGGTGAGGATCCGCAGGTCCGGAAGCTCCGCCGGCCCGGGCATCCGCGCGGCTAGGCCGGACTCGGTGACGAGGAGGCGCAGGGCCGCCTCGCGGGCGGTCGCGACGAGGCGCGGGCGCGGCAGCTCGGGGTTGAGGGGCAGGATCGCGGCCCCCGTCTTGAGAACGGCGAGCCAGGCGACGAGCAGCGCGCAGGACCGCTCCAGCCCGACGCCGACCAGAGTGTCGGGACCGGCCCCGGCGCGGGCGAGGCGGCGGGCCAGCGCGGAGGCCGCGCTGTCGAGGGCGCGGCGGGTGAGCGCGCCGCGCGCGTCGGTCACCGCGATCGCGTCGGGGTCGTGCGTGCGGTGGTCTGCGAAGGCGGCGAGGACGTCGCCGGCGCCGTCCGGGTAGGCCCGGGCGGTCGCGTTCGCCGACCCGATCATCGCCCGGTCGCTGTCGGGCAGCGGCGGCGGCAGCGCTCCGAGCGGGGTTGCCGGGTCGGCCTCGGCCAGGGCGGCGAGCTGGGCCACGAAGGCGGCGAGCAGCGCCTCGGCATCCGCGTGTCCCAGGCGATCGGCGGCG
This sequence comes from Methylobacterium sp. yr668, assembly GCF_900116245.1. Lineage (NCBI taxonomy): Bacteria > Pseudomonadati > Pseudomonadota > Alphaproteobacteria > Hyphomicrobiales > Methylobacteriaceae > Methylobacterium > Methylobacterium sp. yr668. The sequence goes on from NZ_FOZY01000020.1 coordinate 97,118, forward strand.
TAGCTCAGGCGTAGGGCCAGCCGCGTCCCGTCGGGGCCGGTCTCCGGCTGGACCACCAGGGTGACGGGGTAGTGCGTGGTCTCGGCGACGATGGCCGGGCCGAGGCGCAAGGCGTGCGGGTCGGCAGCGTCGCCGTTTCCGTCCCCGTTTCCGTCGCCGTCCCGTCCGTGGCGCGCGGCGGCGAGGGCTTGGTCGACGGGGTAGTTCTCGAACACCACGAGGCTGTCGAACAGGCCGCCCGTCCCTGTGCCCGTCCCTGTGCCCGTGCCCGTGCCCGCGGGGCCGGCGAGGCGCTGGACGGCGGCCAGGGGCAGGTGGCCGTGCTCGCGCAGGCCGAGACCGGCCTCCTGCACGCCCACCAGCCACGCGCCGAGCGGCCGGGCCGGGTCGAGGTCGACGACCACCGGCAGGGTGTTGATGAACAGCCCGAGCACGGTCTCGGCCCCGGGCAGGTCGGCCGGGCGCCCGGCCACGGTCGTGCCGAAGGCGACGCGCGCCTGCCCGGTGCGGGCGGCCACGAGCCGGGCCCAGGCGGCCTGGACGCAGGTGTTGAGGGTGAGGTGCGCGGCCCGGGCGCGGGCGAGCAGCCGCCCGGCGGCGGCCGGCGGCACCCGGTGCCGGACTTCGCCGTGATGCCGGACTTCGCCGTGATGCCGGACCTCGCCGTGGCCGGGGGGGCGCTGTCCGTCGCGGGCGCCGGGCGTGCCGGGCGGGTCGAAGGTGTCGGCGA
>NZ_FOZY01000061.1:0-11445 GCF_900116245.1 Methylobacterium sp. yr668
GAGTTCCTGCTGGGCGATCTGGAAGCGGCGCAGGTCGTCACCGGTCGCGGTATCGGGCGATCGCCGCAGGAAGGCGGCCAGCCGCCCGACGTCGCGGATGTAGTTGCGCTGCGTCGCCCGGGAGAACCGGCGCAGGGTCATGTCGTCGATCAGGCGCTGACGCAGCGAGCCGCCGGCAGCGGCGGGAACGGCAAGGACGGTCATGGGATGGCTCCGCTCGAAGGGAGCCGGGATCGTCCGCCCGGGCCGGGCGACGCTCAATCGGCGCAGGGCCTTCGGCTCAACCCGCCGACGTCGACGCTGCCACCCCTCCCGCGCGAGCGGGTTCGTTCTTCCACCCATCTTTGACGATCATGCAGGCGCTCGCCGAGGACCGCGAAGGGGCATGTCGGCGTCGCCGCTCTGACACACCCACGGGATGAAGGAAGGCGTTCGAACGTAAATCGAGCGGCGAACCTTGACGGCCGGCGGACCCCGAATGCTAAGCCTTGCTTGACGGTTCCCTTCGGGGATCAAAAGGGAACGCGGTGAGGGTGGAAGCCCAATGCCGTGGCTGCCCCCGCAACTGTAAGCGGCGAGCCCAGCACCACCGCGTCACTGGATGCGTGTCATCCGGGAAGACGGTGCAAGGGCGGCGACCCGCGAGCCAGGAGACCTGCCGTCAGCCGTGGTCACACGCGAAACGCGTCGGGCGGGGTGTCCTGACGGGTGTCAAAGCGCTGGGCTCTGGCCGTGCGCAGCGACGTCATTCGCGGTGACGTGCCACTGCCGCCGTCGAGGCTTCCGTGTCCCGTCGTTCTCTTCGCGCTCTGCTTGCGCTATCCGGTTGCAGCCTTGCTGTGCTGTCGACCACTACCTTTGCCCAGGACCGTCTTACCCAGGCCGCTTCGACCTCGGAGACGACGTTGGAGGAGATTTCGGTCACCTCGGAAACGATAGCCGCAAAGCCGCAAACCGCACCTTCCGCTAGCGCTGGATATGTCGGCGGTGTCACGGGGATCGGTGGCTCGTTGCTCAGCGTAGACTCGGCCAGCGCCGGGATCCTGACCGGGGCGCAGGTCAACAACCGGCCCGTCACACGCCCCGGCGAGGTGCTGGAGGCCGTCCCGGGGCTCATCGTCACGCAGCACTCGGGCGAGGGCAAAGCCAACCAGTTCTTCCTGCGCGGCTTCAACCTCGACCACGGCACCGACATCGCCCTGTTCCTGGACGGCATGCCGCTCAACATGCGCACCCATGCCCACGGGCAGGGCTACGCAGACATCAATTTCCTGATCCCCGAGCTTGTCGGCGCAGTGGAGTTCCACAAGGGGCCATACTTCGTTCGCGACGGCGACTTCGCCTCCGCAGGTTCAGTGCGCATCGACTACCTCGACAGCGTGCCGAAGAACCTCGCGCTCACCTCCATCGGCTCGTTCGGCTACAAGCGCGCCCTGTCCATCGCCTCGGTGCCGCTCGCCGAGGGCAATCTCTTGGTCGCCGCCGACGCGCAGGTCTACGATGGACCCTGGGTCGTGCCCGACAAGCTCCGCAAGATCAGCACGGTGGCCCGCTACAGCCAGGGCACCGCGCTGGACGGCTTCTCCGTCACCGGCATGGCCTACGCGTCCCGCTGGACGGCCACCAACCAGATCCCGGAGCGGGCGGTGGCCGAGGGGCTGATCAGCCGCTACGGCACGATCAACCCGACCGACGGTGGTGACACCTCTCGGTTCTCCCTGTCGGGACGGTTCAGCGCAACGGACGACACCGGCGTGACGCGGGCCTCGGCCTACGTCATCCGCTCCCAGCTCAACCTGTTCAACGACTTCACCTACTTCCTGAACGACCCGGTCAACGGCGACCAGTTCCACCAGCTCGACCAGCGCATCATCGGCGGCGGCGAGGCCCTGCACATCTTCCAGGGCGACCTCTTCGGCCTGCCCATGGAAAACGAGATCGGCGTTCAGACTCGCACGGACTCGATCCGGGTCGGCCTGTTCAATACGACGAACCGGCAGTTTCGCTCGGGCGTGCTCGACGACCGGGTGCTGGAGACGAGCGGGGCGTTCTACTTCGACAACCGGGTGCGCTGGACCGACTGGCTGCGCACCAGCGTCGGCTTCCGGGCCGATGGCTACTACGCAAGCGTCGTCTCGGACACGCCCGCCAATTCCGGCAAGGCGCGGGACGCCATCGTGAACCCGAAGCTCGGCCTCGTCCTGGGCCCGTGGTTCGACACCGAACTCTTCGTGAACTACGGCGGCGGCTTCCACTCGAACGACGTGCGCGGTGTGACCGCCACCGTCGATCCGACGTCGTCGCTGTTCAACACCACACGCTCGCCCTTCCTCGTGCCCTCCACGGGTTACGAGATCGGCCTGCGCAACCGCTCCATCGCCGGGCTGGAGACGAGCCTCGCCCTGTTCCGGCTCGATTTCGCATCGGAGAACCTGTTCCAGGGCGACACCGGCACGACCGAACCGAGCCGCCCGACCCGGCGCTTCGGCGTGGAATGGACCAATCGCTACGCGGTGACGTCCTGGCTCTCGCTGGAGGGCGACCTCACCATCACCAATGCCCGCTTCTCTGACTACGACCCGGTGGGCAACCGGGTCCCGGAAGCTCCCACCACCATCGCCTCTGCGGGCATCACATTCGGCGAGCCGCTCGGCTGGTTCGGCTCCCTTCGCTTCCGTTACTTCGGGCCACGGCCGCTGATCGAGGACAACTCCATCCGCTCGCGCCCGACCGCGCTCTTCAACGGCCGGGTTGGCTACGCCTTCGAGAACGGCGTCAGCGTCTCCTTGGACGTATTGAATCTGACGAACAGCAAATCCGACCAGATCACCTACGCCTACGTCTCGCGCTTGCCCGGCGAGCCGGCCGAGGGGCTGATCGACCGCGTGTTCCATCCCGTCGAGCCCACGGCGGTGCGCCTCACCATCGCCGGGCGGTTCTGATGCAGAAGGTTCAAGGCGCTGGCGTCTTCACGAACGTCCAGACCTTGAGCGGGCGCATCAGCCGAGTTCATGACGCGTACGCCAGTGCAACTCGCGTTCGACTTGCTCCCGAATGTCAGGGCGAAGCGCGCCGCAGGCCATTTTTCGTTGCAGGCTTTCTTTGGTGTACCCGGCAGAAGGGCGCTCGTTCGACCATCGTTGACGGACCGCGTCCAAGGCAGAATTCGTCGGCATCATCTGGTGCGAGCAAGGGGAGCCTCGGTGGCGACCTTTTGAAGGCCCCTTCCATTGTCGGCAAGTCGCGCCTGTGGCTGAGGGACGATGATGCAGTCATCTGAAGCGAAGTGATGGTCGGTACCATTCGCAATCGAGAAGCGAGGCCTCGCTCGATTAGAAGCAGGGTCGCGCTGCTTTACCTCGTCCTGATCGCGGCCAACATCGCCGCTTGGTTGTGGGCCTACAGCCTGTTCGCAGGCCAGCCGGCCCTGCTCTCGACCGCGCTGCTGGCCTACGTCTTCGGGCTGCGCCACGCGGTCGATCCCGACCACATCGCCGCCATCGACAACGTCACGCGCAAGCTGATGCAGGCGGGCCAGCGGCCGGTCTCGGTCGGCTTCTGGTTCGCCCTCGGCCATTCCACCGTCGTGGTGGTGGCCGCGGCTGCGGTTGCGCTAGCCGCGACCAGCCTGATCACGGCCTCGGAAGGCTACCGGGAGCTAGGCGGCCTGATCGGCACCGGCGTCTCGGCCGCCTTCCTGATCCTCATCGGCCTCGTCAATCTCGTCGTCCTCGCGGGCGTCTGGCGCGCGTTCCGGCAGGTGCGGCGCACCGGCCGCTACGTCGAGGCCGACCTCGACATGCTGCTCGCCAACCAGGGCGTGCTCGCCCGGATACTGCGGCCGCTCTTCCGCCTCGTGACGCGCTCCTGGCACATGTACCCGCTGGGCCTGCTCTTCGCGCTCGGCTTCGACACCGCCACGGAGGTGAGCCTCTTCGGGCTCTCGGCCGCTCAGGCGAGCCAGGGTACGGACCTCTGGACGATCCTTGTCTTCCCGGCCCTCTTCACCGCTGGGATGACCTTGGTCGACGCGACCGACGGCGTGCTGATGCTCGGCGCCTACAGCTGGGCCTATGTCCAGCCCATGCGCAAGCTGTTCTACAACCTCACCATCACCCTCGTGTCGGTGGCTGTCGCGCTGGTGGTCGGCACGCTGGAGGCGCTGAACCTCCTGGCGGACAAGCTCAACCTCTAGGGCTGGTTCTGGCAACGGGTAGCCGCGATCAACGACCATTTCGGTGTGCTTGGCTTCGGCATCGTCGGCCTGTTCGCGGCGGCTTGGCTCCTGTCGTTCCTCGTCTACCGCCTCGGTGGGTTCGACCGTATCGACGTAAGACCTGCAGATGCCCCCTGACCACTCACGGGCACCTGTCAGGACAACGACCGACCCGTCCAGGATGCCACACATCTGAACAACGTGTTTCCGCGCGTTGACGAATAGACGCATCGCATCCTAGCTTGAGCATGACGGTTCCCCTCGGGGATCAAAAGGGAACGCGGTGAGGCCACGCCCGTGAGGGCTCGACCGATGCCGCGGCTGCCCCCGCAACTGTAAGCGGCGAGTCCTTCATCACGACGTCACTGGGCGGCCTCGCCCGGGAAGACGATGAGAGGGCGACGACCCGCGAGCCAGGAGACCTGCCGTCAGCCGTGGTCACACGCGGAGCTTGCCGGGCGGGGTGTCCTGGGAGGTGTCGCGGCGCCGTGGTTCCCTTGAGGACGCGGCCGCCGAGGCCTCGTTCGCGGTGACGTGCCACAGCCGTCCCCCGAGGCCGTCCCGTGTCCTGTCCCGTTCCCTCCGCGCTCCGGCGCACGCTGGCGCTGTCCTGCGCCGCATCCGCATTGCTCGCCTCCATCCCCGCCCTCGCGCAGCAGGTCGCCGCGCCCTTCGCGGATGCCCAGGGAGGCGCCCAGGCCGCGGTCTCCCTGTCCGAGATCTCGGTCTCCGCCACCGGCGTGCCAACGCCGATCGCCAACACGGGATCGAGCGTCACCGTGCTCACCGACCGCCTGCTTCAGGAGCAGCAGCGCCGGACGGTGCCGGATGCCCTGCAGCAGGTGCCGGGCCTCAACGTCGTTCAGACCGGCGGCGCCGGCGGCCAGACCTCGGTCTTCATCCGCGGCACCAACTCGAACCACGTGAAGGTCCAGATCGACGGCATCGACGTCAACGACCCCTCGACCCCGAACCGCGCCTTCGACTTCAGCCAGTTGCAGACCTACGACCTCTCGCGGATCGAGGTGCTGCGCGGGCCCCAGAGCGGCCTCTACGGAGCCGACGCCATCGGCGGCGTGATCTCCGTCGTGACCAAACGTGGCGAAGGGCCGGCACGGGCGACGGCGACCGTCGAGGGCGGCTCGTTCGGCACCTTCAATCAGTTCGGCAACATATCGGGTTCGGAGGGGATCTTCGACTACTCGGTGTCGGTCGGCCACATCCGGCAATCCGCCGTCCAGGTCACCCCCTTCGAGCTGCTGCCCCGCGGCGTGCCGCTGCGGACCGCCTTCACCGACATCAAGACGGTCTCGACCAAGCTCGGGGCGCAACTTACCGATGAGTTCCGCCTCAACTACGTCCTGCGTTTCTCCGACAGTGCCTATCTCGACCAGGCCGATGGTGGCTTCCCGTACGTGCCGCTGCCGTACCGGAACCTCAACGATCAGCAGCAGCTGATCATGAGGGGCGAGGCCGAGTGGACGCCGGTACCGGGCTTCCACAACGTCTTCGGGGCGAACTACTCCAAGTTCGACCGCCTGTTCGCCGGCCCGCTGGACCCACTCGCGCCGCCGACGCCGACGACCTACCTCGGTGAACGAACCCGGTTCGATTACCGCGGCGACTGGCAATTCTCACCCGGCACCCTCGTGCTGTTCGGTGCCCAGCGCGAGGATGAGCGCTTCGAGACGACCGGCATCGACCGGTCCAACGGCAACACCGCCGGCTTCGCCGAGCTTCAGACCACGCCGTTCGCGGGAGCCGCGCTGGTCGCCAACATCCGCCACGATGCGAACGACCAATTCGGCGGCGCGACCACCTACCGGGTGGCGCCGAGCTACATCGTGCCCGGCACCGGGACCCGCCTGAAGGGCAGCGTCGGCACCGGCTTCAAGCCGCCGACCCTGAGCCAGCTTTATCAGGACTACCCGGGCTTTCGCTTCTTCGGGAACCCCAACCTGCGGCCGGAGGAAAGCTTTGGGTTCGACGGCGGCTTCGAGCAGCCGCTGTTCGACGGGTTCATGACCGTGGGCGCGACCTACTATCAGACCGACTTCAAGAACCTGATCCAGACGGCCTACTACCCGACATTCTCGACCAACGTGAACGTCGGTCGGGCCACGGCCTACGGCACCGAGAGCTTCGTCGCCCTGCGTTTCAACGAGTTCTGGAGCGGGCGGCTGGACTGGACCACCACGGTGACCAAGGACGAGATCGCCCACCAAGAACTGCTGCGCCGGCCACGCAACAAGGTCAGCGCGACCGCGATCTGGAACCTGATGCCGGGCCTGACCATGACCGGCACGCTCATCGTGCTTGGGTCGTTCGTGGACGGCAACCGCGACTTCTCCGTGCCCCGCCTGAAAGCCCCCGGCTTCACGCTGGTGAACCTATCGGTCAACTACGCCTGGAGCGAGACCCTGACGGTGTTCGGGCGGATCGATAACCTGTTCGACCAGCGCTACCAGAACCCGACCGGCTTCCAGGGGCCGGGGCTCGCCGTCTACGGCGGCGTCCGCGTGACGTCGTTTTGAGGTCGCGGATGCCGTCGCGATTCGGGATCGCCCTCGCGGTGATCCTGTCCGCCGTTCCCATGGTCGCGGCGGCGGCACCCGTGCGGGTGGTCTCGATGAACCTGTGCGCCGACGAGCTCGTGCTACGGCTTGCCGACCGCGACCAGGTTCTGGCCGTCACCTACCTCGCCCAAGATCCGCGCGGGTCGACGGTCGCGAGCGAGGCGGTCGGGCTGCCGGTGACGCGGGGCCTTACGGAGGAAGTCGTGGCTCTGAAGCCCGACCTCGTGATCGCCGGAGCCTTCACGACGCGCACGACGGTGGGCATGCTCAAGCGCGTCGGCGCCCCCGTGCTCGAACTCGGCGTGCCGGCCGACCTGGACGGCGTCCGCGCCCAGATCCGGCAGGTTGCGTCAGCTCTCGGCCATCCCGAGCGGGGCGAGGCGATGATCGCAACGCTCGACGCACGTCTCGCCGCCATCGTGCCGGCCAGGAAGCCCCTGCGCGCCTTGGTGATGCGTCCGAACGCCTTCACGGTCGCGCCCGGTGGGCTCGGGGACGCGCTGATCCGCGCCGCCGGCCTCGTCAATGTCTCGGCCGAAATTGGGCGTGACCGCTTCGGGGAGGTGCCCCTCGAAGCGGCGGCGCTCTCGAACCCGGACCTGATCGTCGTCGACGGCGGCACGCCGGGCTGGCCATCCTTGGCCGACACGCTGCTCCACCATCCCGTCTTCAAGGCCCTCGCGCTGGCGCACCGGACGGTCGACATCCCGAACCGCTTCTGGACCTGTCCGGGGCCACAGGTCGCGGAGGTCGTGGCGCGCCTCGCCGACGCAGCGAATGCGCAGGCGCCCCGGCCATGAACGCGCCGGTCACCTCGCTCCGTCCAAAGGCCTCCCGTCGCCACGGTACGCCGCGCGCCAGGCGAACCGTCATAGCCGTCCTAGGTCTCACCACCCTGGCGCTGACCCTCGCCTCCATCGCCATCGGCTACGCGCCCTTCAACGTGCCCGCCGCCTTCGCGGACCTCGTCGCCGGTCGCACGACGCTCTCGGCCCTGGTCCTTTGGGAGCTACGTGTTCCACGCGCCCTGCTCGGAGCCCTGGTCGGCTTCAGCCTCGGCCTGACCGGCGCGGCGATGCAGGGCTACCTGCGCAACCCGCTCGCGGACCCCGGCATCCTCGGCATCTCGTCGGCGGCGGCGCTCGGCGCGGTGATCGTGTTCTACGGCGGTTTCGCCGCCACTATGAGCCTTGCTCTGCCGCTCGGCGGCATCGCCGGCGCCGGCATTGCCGCGCTCCTCCTGAACGCGCTCGCCGCCCGCGGCAGCAGCACCCTCGGGCTGATCCTCGCAGGGGTCGGGCTGTCGAGCCTAGCCGGGGCTTTGACCGCGCTGGCGCTGAACCTGTCGCCGAACCCCTACGCGGCCCTGGAGATCGTGTTCTGGCTGATGGGCTCGCTCAGCGACCGTAGCCTGGACCACGTGCTCCTGTGCCTGCCGCTGATGGTTGTCGGCTGGGCCCTCATGCTGTCGACCGGCTCCGCCCTCGACGCCCTCACGCTCGGCGAGGACACCGCCGCGAGTCTCGGGGTCAGCCTCGTCTCTGTGCGCCTGCGTCTCGTCACCGGTGCGGCCCTGGCCGTCGGGAGCGGCGTCGCGGTTTCCGGTGCCATCGGCTTCGTCGGGCTCGTGGTGCCGCACCTGATGCGACCCCTCGTCGGTGCCCGTCCCAGTGCGTGCCTGCTGCCGAGCGGCCTCGCGGGAGCGGTCCTGGTCCTCGCGGCGGATATCGGCGTGCGCCTGCTCGCCACCCGGCCGGAACTCAAGCTTGGCGTGGTGACGGCGCTGGTCGGTGCGCCGTTCCTGATTGGGCTGCTTCTGCGCAGCCGCGGGAGGCGGGCATGAGCCTCGGCCTGCAGGACGCTCAGGTGACGCTGGATGGACGGACCATCCTCTCAGACATAGGTCTTACCTTGGAGCCCGGCAGCTTCGTCGGGCTGGTCGGCCCGAACGGGGCCGGCAAGACCACGCTCCTTCGCGCTCTGGCGGGGCTGGTTACCCCGAACGGGGGTCGGGTCACCCTCGACGGCCGTCCGTTATCCGGCTTGGCCCGCGAGGAGCGTGCCCGCCGCATCGCCGCCCTGTTCCAGGGGGGCGGCGTCGGCTGGCCGATGACGGTTCGCGAGATCGTGGCGCTCGGCCGGCTGCCGCACCGTCGTGCGTTCGCATCCCTGGCCGAGGCTGACGAGATTGCGGTGGCGCGGGCTATGGCGCGTACAGACATTGCCCACCTCGCCGCCAGAGCGGAGCCGACCCTTTCCTCGGGAGAGCGCATGCGCGCCTTACTCGCCCGGGCGCTCGCGGTCGAGGCGCCGTGGCTTCTTGTCGACGAACCGGTCACGGCCCTCGACCCAGCGCACCAACTCGATGCGATGGCGCTTCTGCGGAGCGTCTCCCGGGACGGCACCGGCGTCGTCGCCGTGCTGCACGACCTTACGCTCGCGGCCCGGTTCTGCGACCGCATCGTCGTGCTGGCCGGAGGCCGCGTCGTTGCCGACGGTACCCCGGAGGAAGCCCTGACCGACGTCCTGCTGGCCGAGGCGTTCGGCGTCACGGCCGAGCGGGGCTGGGCTTCGGACGGGACCCGATACATCCTGCCCTGGGCGCGGTCCGGGGCTCAGACGGAGGAACGCGATGACGTCACCACCACGGGCTGACGCGGTCACGACCCTGCTGCGGGACGCACTGGCCGACCCCGGCACCGCCTGGAGCCTCGGCAGCTTCGGGGCCATCGCCGAGTTCATGCGCGACCCCGACGAGGCCACGTTGCCGCTGCCGGACGGGCGCATGGGTCTGGCGACGGAGCGGGGCGCCATCGCGCTCGCTCCCAGTCCCGACCTGCGTCCGGTGGCCTACGAGACCGCCGTCGCGACGGGGTGGAACCACGCCGTCGCCCTTTGCCTGCCAGAAGCTAGCTGCGCGATGAACCGGCGTGGCGTGGTGACGGAACTCGGCCCGGACCGGGACGCCGGCCGCGAACGGGACCGCGACGCCATCCTGTTCGATCTGGGCCTTGGTCTCTTGGCGGTCGACGCCTGCGTGCGCACGAGCGACCCGGAGGCCATCGCCTGTCTGCGGTCCGGCGTCGGACTGCCGCTGTTCGACCCTGCGAGCCCCATAGGTCGCCAACTCGTCGCGCTGAGCCCCCACCGGGTGTTCCTCGCCCGGGTCGGCCGCATCGAGGTCTACGCCCCGATCCCGGGCCCTGGCGGCACCAGCCCGGAGGGCCCTCACACCCATGTCCTGCCGAAGCTCCTGCGCGGAGGCCGTACGCACGCGGCGACCACGCCGATCCCGGCGGGGTGGGTCCCGTGCGCCGGCATTCATCCGGCTCACCCCTACAAGGATATGATGGGCCAGCGGATCGCCTTCGACGTCGCCCGGCACGACGCTTTCCAGACCCTCCTCGACCGTTGGGGCGACCCGGACCTGCTCGCGGCCAAGCGCGGCGGGGACCTCGGCCCGGACAGCCCGGTGTCGAACCGCCACGCGCAGGCTGCCCGCCGTGTCGCCGAGGTCCAAGCGCGCTACCTGCGCGGCGAGACCGTCGAGGCCGACCCCGAACTCGACGAGGACGAGGACGCCGCCAACCATGCCTGACCCAGCGCTCCATGGACGTTGAGGCACCCCCGCGCCGACAGAGGGTGGTGGGGCTGATCGGGTGCCCCGGCGCGGGCAAGACGACCTACGCGCGCCGGTACGACCCGCTGCAGGGCTGGGTGCACCTCACCCTGGACGACCTGCGTCAGACATTCTGGCCGCCGGACCGTCAGGTCTACTGGCAGGTGCGCCGGACGGACTGGGACGAGAGGGCGCGCCAATTGCTCCACGGCGTGAAGGTCGCTGCCCTGGATACGGCCCTGGCGGCGGGGTTCAGCGTTGTGATGGCCGACACCCACCTGACCCGCGAGGTCTTCGAGGCCGAGCTTGAGGTCGTCGAGCGATACGGTCTCTCGGTCGAGTGGAAGGTGTTCGACCTTTCCTGGGAGACGCTCCTCGCCCGCAACGAGGCCCGCGGCGGGGTCGACCCGTCACATCGTCAGCCGGAGACCGTCCTGCGGTTGGCCTACGAAGCCTTTCAGGCACCCGACGCGTGGTGGCGCTCGCTCCCACAGGCTCAAGTCGAGCTCATCAAGCCTTGAAACGTGCCTACCGTTTGAGCTGCAAATCGGCCATTGCGCCTTCGCAAAGGTGTCTTCTTTGCCATCTGCCTCTGGAATACCGTCGGGCCCTGCTAGGCGGTGACCAAAGGCGCATCGCCCTTCTGGTAGCATCGAAACATGTGTCTGCTTTCGGGATCCGGGCAGCCGTGCATGAGTGACTGCGTTGGGTCCTGGCTGTGTCAAAACCCCGAAGGTGGTAGCTTTCCTCTGCACGACCGGAGGATGGCATGGGACGGTTCGTTGTCGGTGCCGAGCGCGATCAGACGACGCTGTTTCCGCCTTGTCTTGAGGACTGGATCGCCGAGGACAATCCTGTCCGCGTCGTCGATGCCTTTGTGGAGGCCCTGGAACTCGGCGCGCTCGGCTTTGCGGGTGTCGATGCGGCACGCACGGGTCGACCGGGCTACCATCCGGCCGCCCTGCTGAAGCTGTACGTCTACGGCTATCTCAACCGGGTCCCGTCAAGCCGACGCCTGGAGCGCGAGGCGGGCC
>NZ_FOZY01000025.1:0-90101 GCF_900116245.1 Methylobacterium sp. yr668
GACGTCGACCTCGTAGACGCTGCGGCCGATGACGGCGTCGCGGGTGTGGCCGGTCATCTCCAGGAAGCCGAGATTGACCCTGACGTGGCGCAGGTCGGACAGCCGCGTGATCACGGCCGGGGCCGGGTTGGCGTTGAAGGTGCGCTCGAACCGCTCCTCGGCCTCGAACTGGTCGGAGACGTCCTTCAGGATCAGCGCGAGGCAGCTCGGGTTGCCGTCGCGGTCCGTGGCCACGAGGCTGCGCAGCGAGTGCACGAAGTCCATGTCGGGCTTGTCGGCCCGCCGCACCTCGACCACCACGTCGTGGAAGCGCTCGCCAGCGATCACGCGCTCGATCGGGTACTGGTTGGGCGTGATGTGGTTGCGGTAGCGGAGGCAGAAGCGGTCGCGATAGGCGTCGACGGTGGAGCCGAGCTCGTCGAGGCTCTCGGCACCGTGCATCGCCAGGGCGGCCGCGTTGGCGTAGGCGATGGTCTGGTCGGGCTCGACCAGGATCACGCCCTCGCTCAGGCCGGCGATGATCTGCCGGAGTTCATGCCTGTCGACGCCCGCCGTCACAGCTTCCGTACCCCTTCACGCGGTCACTGCCCTGTCGGCAGCGGGGCACAAACGGGTTGCGCACAAGCCGGTTCCCTCATCTAAGTTATTTTCCTGGTATACGCGCACCATTGACGCGGGCGTTTTGAGCCAAAGATAAATGCTCGTAACGCCGAGACGCCGTTCCCGCGCGCTCTCGGCCCCCCTTCCCAGAAGACGTGGCCATGCCGACCGTGCAGGATATTGACCCACTAGTGCGGGGGCCCGCGGAACACGGGGACGTGATCTCCGCACCGGGTGCGACATCATGTGCGGGTCGGCGCGAGAATTTTCCAGAAGTTGCAGAACTTGAGGAAACTTCGCGTCTAAGACGCCTGCTCGACCGCCTGTCAGAGGCCGCGGACGCCGCGGAGGCCGAGGGGCAGGTCCCGGTCGGCTTCGGGGCGGCGCTGGTCGACGCCGTGCCGGACCTGCGCCGCCGCGCGCTGACGCTGACCCGCGACGCCATCGCGGGCGATGTCCAGGGGGACGACCTCGTCCGGCTCACCCTCCTGAAGGCCTGGGAGCGCCGGGCGGCGTTCCGGCCCGGAACCGGGATGCCCGCATGGCTCGACACGTTCCTGCGCAGCCGCCCCGCGGGCGGCCGCGCCGGGCCGACCGGCCTGTCGCGGAACGGCGTGTCTGCCGGGATGGCCCGCTGAGACATGTCGGCGCGTGGCATCCCGCGGAGCCGGTGAGAAACACGGCGTACTGGTAAAAATATCTCATTCCCACGAATGTGTTAGGCCCCATATCGCGGTCGTGGAACGCGCCGTGCGCCGTCGGGCGCCGCCGGGTTCCGCGCCCCTTTTCCGAGGTTGTGCCGGGCGGATGGCCCTCTTGTCCGGCACGGCCGCGAGGCCGGGCGCTCGCGCCGCTCCGGGCGCGCGTCCGGCCCGTTGCCCTTTCACCCCGTGCTCCGGCTCCCGACGCTCCGTCGGGCGACCGCACCGACTGACGGTCCGCGCGCGCGCCGTGCCGCGCGACGGATCCGCCCGGCACGGAGGAATCCCATCCGAGATTCGAGACCATCACTGAGGAGACGATGACCCGACTTCGCGCCGCACGGCTCGCGCCCGCCCTGATCCTGACCGCCTGCACGACCGTCTGCGCCGCGACGGGAGCCTCCGCGGCCAACCGGTTCGACGGGTCATGGTCGGTCATCGCCACCGCGGAGAGCGGGAGCTGCACGGGGCCCTACAGCTATCCCATCGTCATCCGGGACGGGACCGTGGACGACGTCGGCGGCAACGGCGTCGACGCCTCCGGCCGGGCCGGGCCGGACGGCCGGATCACCGGCACGATCCGCAAGGGGCTGGCCAGCGTCTCGGTCACGGGCCGCCTGCGCGGGTCCGCCGGGACCGGCCGCTGGACGCTGTCCGGGCTCGGTGCGTGCGCGGGGCGTTGGACGGCCCGCCGCACCGGCTAGGGAGAGCGGGCGGTCGGCCCCTTTCCGGCCCCTTTCCGGCCGAGGCGCGGCGGTCACACGGTCAGGACGGCCCAGCCGTGGGCCGGAATGGTCACGCGGGCGCCGGTGCTGCCGGCCTCGGCGAGATCGCCGGTGCCGGCCTCGATCGCCCGGGCTTCCGGCACCGGCAGCGTCGCGTCCGCGTCGGCGAGGTTCAGGGCCGTCAGCACCCGCGCGCTCCCGTCGCCCAGCGCGAGCACGATCTGCGCGTTGGCGAGGTGCAGCGCCCGCGCCCGCGCGCGGTGGAGCCCGGCGTGGCGCCGCCGGAGGGCGATCAGGTCCCGGTGCAGCCGGTAGATCGGCCAGCCGTAGGGAGCGAGATCCGCGGGCGTCGGCGGGAAGGCTGGCCGGATGGCGTCGTCGCCGCCGACCCGCTCCTCCTTCACGCCGCGGAAGGCCTGCTCGTCGCCGGCGTAGATCGAGGGCGTCCCGCCGCAGGTCAGCAGGATCGCCATCGCGTGCGGCAGGTGCCGCTCGTCGGTGAGCCGGCTCGCGATGCGCGTCACGTCGTGGTTGCCCACGAAGGTCAGGGGCGCGAACCTGTCGAGAAGGCCGTTGTGCCGGTCCAGGGCGTGGGCCAGCTCGAACAGGTTGCGATCGTTGAGGGCGCTCCAGATCGCCTTCCAGAGCTCGTACTGGGTCACCGAATCCATGCCGGTGTCCTGCACGATGCGGGCGTAGTCGCCGTGGATCACCTCGCCGACGATGTAGGCCTCCGGATGCGCGAGGCGGACCTGCCGCAGCACGCGCGCCCAGAAGCGCGGCGGCACCGCGTAGGCCGCGTCCAGCCGCCAGCCGTCGGCGCCCCGGGCGAGCCAGTGGCCCATGACGGCGGCGACATGGTCGGCGATTCGCGGGTCGTCGTGGTTGAGCGTGACGAGCTGCCGGTGCCCCTCGAAGCAGGCGTAGTCCGGCTCGATGCCCGGGCCGGAGCCCCGCGGCCAGGACAGCCGGAACCAGCCGGCCCGCTCGGATTCGGGCCCGTGCCGCAGGACGTCCTGGAAGGCCGGGTGCGCCCGCCCGACATGGTTGAACACGCCGTCGAGCAGGACGCGGAGGCCGCGGGCCCGGGCCGCCGCGACCAGGGCGTCGAAATCGGCCTCGTCGCCGAGGCGCGGGTCGATGCGGAAATGGTCGACCGTGTCGTAGCCGTGCGTGGAGGCCGCGAAGATCGGCCCGAGCGCCAGCCCGGACGCGCCGAGCTCGACCGCGTAGTCGAGCCAGCCGTGCAGGTGGGCGAGGCGGTGCGTGACCGGTGCGGCCGGATCGGCTTCGTCGGGGGCTCCGACGAAGCCGAGGGGAAAGACCTGCCACCAGACTGCCTGTTCGATCCAGGACGCCACGCGACCTCCTCCGTCTCCGATCGGGACCGAACCCTGCCGCGCCGCGATGGTTGCAGGCTCGCCGCCGGCCCGGACGCGGCCTCGGCTCGCGGCGGGGGATCTCCGGGCAGCCCGGACCGAGACCTGGAGCCAGGCGCGGTCACGGGTCGGGATGTGGGATCGGGCAGGTGGCGCGGGGCGGGAAGAGATCTCCGCGGACCGGCGCTAAGTCCCGGCCGCGCCAGCGCTATCGCTGCGGAACCGGGACGCTGTCTTGTCACCAGGAAAGCCTGGTGGAGCTGAGGGGATTCGAACCCCTGACCTCCGCAGTGCGATTGCGGCGCTCTCCCATCTGAGCTACAGCCCCGTCGAGGCGCCGGCCTTGTAGGCGCGGGCGGCTCAGCCTGTCAATTCCCTGTTTCAACGTCGCCCGCCGCGCGCCGCTCCGGCGCTGGGGTGCGGGCGGCCCGAAGGATACGCGCGGACCCGCATGAACGCCCTGATCTGGCTCTTCGACACGGTCGTCCAGCTTTTCATCTACGTCCTCATCGCAAGCGCGGTTCTCAGCTGGCTCGTCGCGTTCAACGTGGTGAACGTGCGCAACCCGATCGTCGCGCAGATCGGCGAGGTGCTCTACCGGCTGACCGAGCCGGTGCTGCGGCCGATCCGCAACCTGCTGCCCAATCTCGGGGGTGTCGACATCTCGCCGATCATCCTCATCTTGCTGCTGCTGTTCATCAGCCGTCTGCTGCATGAATACGCCGTGCCCGCAGCTTACGTTTACACGCAGTAGGGTCGAACGCCCGTGAAGACGAATCCCGGCCGCTTCTTCGAGGATTTCCGCCTCGGCGAGACCATCCGCCACGCCACCCCGCGCACCGTGACGGTGGGCGACGTGGCGCTGTACACGGGCCTCTACGGGCCGCGCTTCGCCGTGCAGTCGTCGGACGCCTTCGCCCGGGCCATCGGCTACCCGAAGAGCCCACTCGACGACCTGCTCGCCTTCCACATGGTGTTCGGCAAGACCGTCCCGGACGTCTCCCTCAACGCGCTGGCCAATCTCGGCTACGCCGAGGGCGGGTTCCGGCGGCCGGTCTACCCGGGCGAGACGCTCTCCACCGTGTCGGCGGTGATCGGCCTCAAGGAGAGCTCGAACCGGCAGACCGGCGTGGTCTACGTCCGCTCGGTGGGCTCCGACGAGCGCGGCGAGACCGTGCTGAGCTATTGCCGCTGGGTGCTCGTGCGCAAGCGCGACCCCGAGGCGGCGATCGCCGAGGAGCACGTGCCGAGCCTCGCCAAGGTGGTCGACCCGCAGGACCTCGCGGGCGCGCTGCCGAAGCTCTCGGCCGCCGCCTACGACACCGACCTCGCCGGCAGCCCGCACCGCTTCGCGGATTACGCGGTGGGTGAGAAGATCGACCACGTCGACGGCATGACCGTCGAGGAGGCCGAGCACCAGATCGCCACGCGCCTGTTCCAGAACACCGCCAAGGTGCATTTCGACGGGCTGGCCGCCAAGGACACCCGCTTCGGCCGGCGCCTGATCTACGGCGGCCACGTGATCTCGCTGGCGCGGGCGCTGAGCTTCAACGGGCTCGGCAACGCCTTCGCCCTCGCGGGCATCAACGCCGGCCGCCACGTGGCGCCGCTCTTCGCCGGCGACACGGTCTATGCCTGGAGCGAGGTGCTGGCGACCGCCGATGTCGGCCGCGACGATGTCGGGCTCCTGCGCCTGCGCACGGTCGCCACCAAGAACCAGCCCTGCGGCGCCTTCCCGGACCGCGCCGGCGACGGCTACGACCCGGCGGTGATCCTCGACCTCGACTACTGGGCGTTCGTGCCGAAATAGGCGGCCGCGCCCCGGACGGCACCGCTCGGCGAGGCCGGCGGGGGCGCGCCTCAGCGGATCCCGCCGCCGACCACGCCCGCCTCGACCGCGAGCGACAGGCGGTCCGTGACCGCCCACTCGACGCCCACGCCGGCCACCGGCCGGACCGCGATGTCCTGGCGCGCGAACGGCAGCGACCCCGGGGTCGGCCCGACGCGCAGCGTCTGGTGCAGGGCCAGGGCGCCGGTCTTGGCGTAGACCAGCACGTCCGGCGCGACGAGGGTGCCGACCTTCACCTCCAGGGATCCGGCGAAGTCGTTGGAATAGGCGAGCCGCCCGTAGCCCGGCGTGAGGTTGCCGCCGAGGCCGGCGAGATAGTCGAACCCGCCGCTGATGCCGTAGAGAATCGGGCCCTCCTGCCACATCCGGCCGCCCTCGAACCCGAGGGTCGGTCCCGAATAGCTGCCGAGATGACGGGACGTGCTGACCGCGTAGCCGGTCGACAGGCGGGCGTAGGAGCCGGTCCAGCGGCCGTACGCGTCCTCGGGCATCTGCGGCCACGCGAAGGAGGGCAGCGGCGCGAAGCCGATGGACGGCCAGAACAGCGCCTGGGCGGCGGCGGGACCGGCCGGGAGCCAGCAGGCCCCGAGCACGAGGCCGGCCGCGAGGCGGCGGAACGGACGGGAATCGGCGCGTCTGCTCATGCCGCCATCCTACCCGAAGGCACCGGATCGCGACAGGCTTGGCCGTGGTCGCCCGCGGGATCGTGCGCGCCCCGCCCGCCGCTGACCGGGCGCTCAGATTTTTCCGTCGAGGCCCATCTGGTAGTACTTGTGGGTGATCTTGTCCTGGTTCTCGAGGAGCCAGTCGATCGAGGGCTCGTTGGTCATGGCCTTGCGGATGGCCTCGGTCATGCCCCGGCGCTGGATGTCGAACAGCGCCTTGTGGTCGACGTGCTGGGCCTCGATGACGCCCGGGCTGAGCCAGACCGAGCAGATGATGCCGAGGTCGTTGGCCTTGTGTTTGGGGATGTAGCCGGCGCGCACGGCGTCCAGCACGCCGTTGGCGATGGCGAACTGGACGGTGCCCATCAGGATCGAGGTGTACTTGCTCTCGGTGACGCTGACCTTGGACACGCACAGGGTGACCGGGCGGACCATGATGTCGGTGTTGAGCAGGGCGAAGACGCGGCTGTGGCCGACGACCTGATCGCCGGTCAGCGTGGCCAGGGCGGTGCCGACCGGCCCGTCGAGCTCGCCGATGATGACCTCGGGCTCGGAGGCGGTGTTGGGCGGCCCGCCCGCGACCAGGGCCTCGCCGGCCCGCAGGATGATGCGCTCGTTCATGCTGTACCTCGTGGCGGTCGGGCGATCCGGCTCTGCCCGACGGCGCGGCTCCTAACACCGGCCCGCCGCGCCTGTCGACGCGGGCGGGCGCACGCCACCGGCTGCGGCTCCGCGGCGCGGGAGGAGGGGGCGGCCGGAGGGAGGCGGCCGTCGCGGCCGCCCGCCCGGTCAGTCGCGCACGATGACCTTGGTGCCGACGCGGACCCGGTCGTAGAGGTCGGTCACGTCCTTGTTGGTCATGCGGATGCAGCCGGACGAGACCGCCGCGCCCATCGTCTCGGGCTCGTTCGAGCCGTGGATGCGGTAGAGCGACGAGCCGAGATAGAGGGCGCGGGCGCCCAGCGGGTTGTCCTGGCCGCCGGCCATGTACCGCGGCAGGTCGGGGCGGCGGGCCAGCATCTGCTGCGGCGGGCGCCAGTCCGGCCATTCCTTCTTCATGGTGACGGTCTTGGTGCCGGACCACGAGAAGCCCTGCCGCCCGACGCCCACGCCGTAGCGGACCGCCGCGCCGCCGCCGAGCACGTAGTAGAGTCGGCGCTGGCGGGTCGAGACCACGATGGTGCCGGGCTTCTCCTTGCCGGTCCACGCCACCGTCTCGCGCGGGATCGCCTGGCTGCGGAAGATGTTGAGGAAGTCCGCGATCGGACCTCTGTCCAGCGGGTTGGCGGCCGCCGCCGGGGCGCTCCCGAGCAGCAGGCCCGCGAGCCCGAGTAGCGCGATCCGTCTCGCCATGGTCTTCCGTCCTCCGTTCGTCGCGGCGCGGGGACTCGCGGGTCTTCGCGTGTCTTCGCGGATCTCGGCGGGTCTTCGCAGATCTCGGCCGGGCCCGCGCGGAACCCCTGCGCGCATGGGACGAGCCGGCCCGGACTTCACGGCAAGGTTGAGGCCGGCCCGCCGGTATGGCCACTTCCGGGCGCAGCTGTGTGCTGCGCGCAACACTGGGCGGGTGGCGCGACGCCGTGGGTGATTGCGCGCGGCGACAGCCGTGCTTATCTCAGACTCGTGATCCGATCCGCCGCTCTCCTGACCCGCCGCGCCGCGGGCCTGCCGGACCGCCTCGCCCGAGGCCTCGCCGCGCTGGCGCTGCTCGTGCTCGCGACGGCCGCGCTGGTGGCCGCACCCGCGCGGGCCGAGGCCGCGCGCCCGGAGGGCCCGGCCTGCGCCATCGCGAGCCCGCGCCTGACGATCCTGTCCGGCACGCCGGACGCGCAGCCCGAGGCCAAGCGGTCCGAGGCCAAGCGTTCGGTCTTCGGCCGCACCGATCTCTGCGCCGCCGACAGCGAGATCCTCACCGAACTGGGGCTGCCGCGCCCGCCGGTCGACGCGCCGCGCCCCCGTCACACTGTCACCGCATCGTTCGACTACAGGTCCGACAGCGTACCGGCCTCCGCGCCGGACGGTTCGCCGCACCGGCCTCCACGCCGGGCCTGACGCGCGCGCCGGTCTCGCGGCCGGCATGATGGCGCGCCCGTCCTGATCTTCGCCCGACCGGCCTCGTGACCGGTCCCGGGATCTGACTCGACGATGCGCGGGCCCACGCTCCGCGCCAGCCTCAGCAGACGCATGCTTTCAGGAGCGTCGGTAATCGTGACCCGCACTTTGTCCGCCAGAATCCCGTCGTCGTTCCGCGCCTCGGCCCGCGCGACCGCCCTCCTGCCCGCGGCCCTGCTCCTGCTGGGTGTCGCCGCCTGCAACCCGAAGCAGGTCGCCGCGCCGGCCCCGCCGGTGCCGGAGGTCGGGTTCGTCAAGGTGGAGCCCCAGGCGATCCCCTACCTGCGCGACCTGCCGGGCCGCGTCGCGCCGATGCGCATCGCCGAGGTCCGCTCCCGGGTCTCCGGGCTCGTGGTCAAGCGGCTCTTCGAGCAGGGCAGCCAGGTCAAGGAGGGCGACATCCTCTACAAGATCGACCCGGCGCCCTACGAGGTTGAGCTCGCCAGCGCCGAGGCGGCCCTCGCCCGCCAGGAGGCTGCCCTGGTGCTCGCCCGCCAGCAGGCCGACCGGCTCGAGCAGCTGCTCTCCCGCGCCACCGCGAGCCAGGCGCAGTACGACGCCGCCTTCGCGGCCAAGAAGCAGGCGGAGGCCGAGGTGGCCGGCGCCAAGGCGACCCGCGACCGCGCGCAGCTCAACCTCGGCTGGACCGACGTGCGCGCGCCGATCACCGGCCGCATCGGCCGGGCGCTGCTCACCGAGGGCACGCTGATCGAGCCGGGCTCCACGGGCGCGCTCGCCACGATCCAGCAGCTCGACCCGATCTACGTCGACATCACCCAGTCGGTCGGCGAGCTGAACCGCCTGCGCCGGGACCTCGCGAGCGGCGAGCTGGCGCGGCTGGAGGACAACACCGCCAACGTCCACCTGATCATGGATGACGGCTCCCTCTACCCGCTGGCGGGCCGGCTGCTGTTCTCGGACGTCACCGCCGACCCGAGCACCGGCCAGGTGACGCTGCGGGTGCAGTTCCCGAACCCGCACGACGAGCTGTTCCCCGGCATGTACGTGCGGGCGCGGATCAAGCAGGGCATCGATTCCGACGCGATCGCGGTGCCGCAGCAGGCGATCCAGCGCACCGACGACGGCCGCGCCGAGGTCTGGATCGTGCGCGCCGACGAGACCGTGATGCGCCAGCCCGTCGAGGTCGGGCCGGTGGTCGGGCAGAACTGGCTGATCCGCTCGGGCCTCAAGGCCGGCGAGCGCGTCATCATCGACGGCTTCCAGAAGATCACCGTCGGCGCCAAGGTGAAGCCCCTCGACCAGACCCCGGTCCACGGCGAGACCGGACCGAAGCACGACACCGACGAGGCGCCCGACGTGCCGGGCGACAAGGCGGAGGTCACCCCGCGGGCCGCCGCCGTCCAGCAGCGCCACTGAGTCCGGGAGAGCCCGATCATGGCACGCTTCTTCATCGACCGCCCGGTCTTCGCCTGGGTGGTGGCGCTGTTCATCTGCCTCGGCGGCGCGCTCGCCATCCCGAACCTGCCGGTGGCGCAGTACCCGGTGATCGCCCCGCCCTCCATCGCCCTGTCCACGGCCTATCCGGGCGCCTCCGTGGAGAGCCTCTACATCGGCACCACCCGGCTCATCGAGGATGAGCTGAACGGCGCCGCCAACATCATGAGCTTCGAGTCGACCACCGACTCGTTCGGCTCGGTCAACATCACCGCCACCTTCCAGCCCGGCACCGACCCGTCGCTCGCCTCGGTCGAGGTGCAGAACCGGCTGAAGCGCGTGGAGGCGCGCCTCCCGGCCGAGGTGCGCCAGCAGGGCATCCTCGTGGAGGAGGCCTCGGCCGCGACCCTCAACATCATCACCCTGGTCTCCAAGGACGGGTCGATGGACGAGGTCGGCCTCGGCGACTTCCTGATCCGCAACGTCATCAACGAGATCCGCCGCATCCCCGGCGTCGGCCGCGCGACGCTTTACTCGACGGAGCGGTCGCTGCGCGTCTGGGTCGATCCCGACAAGCTGCGCGGCCTCTCGCTCAGCGCCTCGGACGTCACCGACGCGATCCGCAACCAGAACGTCCAGGTCGCCTCCGGCTCGGTCGGCGCGCAGCCGAGCCCGACCCGGCAGGCGCTCACCGTGCCGATCATCGTGAAGGGCCAGCTCGGCACGATCGAGGAGTTCGGCGCCATCGTGCTGCGGGCCAATCCCGACGGCTCGAACGTGCGCCTGCGCGACGTCGCCCGGATCGAGCTCGGCGGCGACGCCTACCAGTTCTCCACGCGCCTCAACGGCGGCCCCGCCGCCGGCATCTCGGTGACGCTCGCCCCGGACGGCAACGCGCTCGAGACCGCCAAGGCGATCCGCGCCAAGATGGTGGAGCTGTCCCAGTTCTTCCCGCCGGACCTGAAGTGGGACATCCCCTACGACATCACCCCGGCGGTGGAGGCCTCCATCGAGAAGGTGCTGCACACGCTGGTCGAGGCGGTGGTGCTGGTCTTCCTCGTGATGTTCCTGTTCCTGCAGAACATCCGCTACACCCTGATCCCCACCATCGTGGTGCCGATCGCCCTCATGGGCACGGTCACGGTGATGTGGATCTCGGGCTTCTCGGTGAACGTGCTCACCATGTTCGGCATGGTGCTGGCCATCGGCATCCTGGTCGACGACGCCATCGTGGTGGTGGAGAACGTCGAGCGGATCATGAACGAGGAGGGGCTGCCCCCCAAGGAGGCCACCAAGAAGGCCATGGGGCAGATCACCGGCGCGATCATCGGCATCACCCTGGTGCTGATCGCCGTGTTCATCCCGATGGCGTTCTTCCCCGGCTCGGTGGGCATCATCTACCGGCAGTTCTCGATCGCGATGGTGACCTCCATCGCCTTCTCGGCGCTGCTCGCCCTGTCGCTGACGCCGGCGCTCTGCGCGACCTTCCTGAAGCCGATCGAGAAGGGGCACGGCCACGCCAAGGGCGGCGTGTTCGGGATGTTCAACCGCTTCGTCGATCGTGAGACCGCCCGCTACGGCCGCGGCACCGCGGCGTTCATCCGGAAGTCCGGCCGGGTGATGCTGGTCTACGTCGCGCTGGTGGCGGGCACGGCCTACGCCTTCGTCAACCTGCCGGAGGGCTTCCTGCCGGTCGAGGACCAGGGCTTCTTCACGGTCGACATCCAGACGCCCCCGGGTGCCTCCTACAACCGCACCCAGGAGGCGGTGCGCAGGGTCGAGGAGCACCTGCTGGCGCAGCCCGGCGTCGCCACCGTGACGATGCTCAACGGCTTCTCGTTCTCGGGGCAGGCCCCGAGCACCAGCCAGGCCTTCGTCACCCTCAAGCCGTGGAGCCAGCGCGACGCCAAGAACTCGGCCGCCGCGCTCGTGGCCGGCACCAACGCGGCCCTCGCCACGTACCGCGACGCCACGGTGGACGCGCAGGAGCCGCCGCCGGTCGACAACCTCGGCAACGCGGCGGGCTTCTCGTTCCGCCTGCAGGACCGGGCCAACCGCGGCTACGCGGCCCTGCTGTCGGCCCAGGAACAGCTCCTGAAGCTGGCCTCGCAGAGCCCGGTTCTCCAGAAGGTGAAGATCGAGGGCCTGCCGCCGACCCCGCAGGCGGAGCTGGTGATCGACCGCGAGAAGGCGGCCGCGCTCGGCGTGAAGTTCGAGGACATCAACAACACGATCCAGCTCAACCTCGGCTCGGTCTACCCGAACGACTTCCCCAACCGGGGCAAGATGCAGCGGGTCTACGTGCAGGCCGAGCAGCTCCAGCGCATGAACGCGTCGGACATCCTCAACTACGCGGTGAAGAACGCCACCAACACGATGGTGCCGATGTCGTCCTTCGCGGAGCTGAAATGGAGCATGGGGCCGAGCCAGATCGTCGGCTTCAACGGCTACCAGTCGGCGCGCTTCACCGGCGAGCCGAACCCCGGCTACACGTCGGGCGACGCCATCGCCGAGATGGAGCGGCTGATGCTGCAGCTGCCGAAGGGCTTCGGCTACGCCTGGACGGGTCAGTCCTACCAGGAGAAGCAGGCGGGCAGCCAGGCGAGCCTGCTGCTCGCCCTGTCGGTGCTGATCGTGTTCCTGTGCCTCGCCGCGCTCTACGAGAGCTGGGCGATCCCGGTCTCGGTGATGCTGGTCATCCCGCTCGGCGTCATCGGCGCGGTGGCGGCCGTGTACCTGCGCGGCATGCCCAACGACGTGTACTTCAAGATCGGGCTGATCACGATCATCGGCCTCTCGGCCAAGAACGCGATCCTGATCGTGGAGTTCGCCAAGGACCTCTGGAAGCCCGGCACCTCGGTGGTGCGGGCCGCGGTCGAGGCGGCGACGCTCCGGTTCCGGCCGATCGTGATGACCTCGCTCGCCTTCATCTTCGGCGTGGTGCCGCTGGCCATCGCCACCGGCGCCGCCTCGAAGAGCCAGCAGGCGATCGGCACCGGCGTGATGGGCGGCATGATCACCGCGACCGTGCTGGCGGTGTTCTTCGTGCCGGTCTTCTTCGTCGTCGTCATGCGCCTGTTCCGGCGCAAGGCGGTGGCGGAGGGCGAGGCGGCGGAGGCCGAGGCGCGGCACGAGCCCGCGCGGGTGGCGGCCGAGTAGGCCGGCGCCGGCCGCGCGTTGCGGCGTCCGGTCGACGTCTTCGCTGGATGCCGCCCGCTCCGTCATCACGAGCGGAGCGACGTGACCCAGGGCAGCGCGCCGTCGCGCGGCGCCGCCCTGGATGGCTTCGGTGCGCTCGCCAAGACGGGGCGCGTCGAAGCCGCGATTCTGTAACGGGGATGAAGCGGGGAAAACGCGCTTCGGAACGCGCTTCGGAAGACACGAGATGTCGCGCCCCCGCGACAGGCTCGGCCCTCGTCTTGTATACAGATGGTCCGATGCTTGCTGACGCCGCGGTGGACACCGCCGGGGCAGCCGGCCGGTGGCGCATTCACGGTCTCGGAGATCCGCTTGTCCCGCTCAGCCCTGAAGACCCTCGCCCGCGGCGTGGCCGCGAGCACGGTCGCGACGTTCGCGTTCGCCGCGCTGCCCGCGCAGGCCGCCAACGTCTTCCGCTTCGCCTTCCAGGGTGACCTGAAATCCCTCGACCCGTACTCCCTCAAGGAGAGCTTCACGGAAGGGATGCAGCAGGCGGCCTACGAGTCCCTCGTCACCCTCGACAAGAACCTGAAATTCGCCCCCGGCCTCGCGGAATCCTGGGAGACGCCCGAGCCGACCCGCTGGCGCTTCCACCTGCGCAAGAACGTGAAGTTCCACGACGGCACGCCCTTCACCGCCGACGACGTGATCTTCTCCGCCCAGCGCGTCCGCGCCCCGGGCTCGAACTTCACCACCAACGTGCCCGCCGACGCCGAGTTCGTGAAGGTCGACGACTTCACCGTCGACATGGTGCTGAAGAAGCCGAACCCGATCGCCATCGCCCAGTTCCCGACCTGGGTGATCATGTCGAAGGCGTGGTCCGAGAAGAACGGCGTCGTGCAGCCGACGCCGCCCAGCGCCACCAGCCCGAGCTACGCCACGCTGCACGAGAACGGGACCGGCCCGTTCGTGATCACCGAGCACCAGCCCGGCGTGAAGACCGTCTTCAAGAAATTCGACGGCTACTGGGGCAAGGTCGAGTCGAACCTCGACGAGGCGGTGCTGACCACCATCGCCAACCCGGCGACCCGCGTCGCCGCGCTCCTCTCCGGCGAGGTCGACTGGATCGACCCGGTGCCGCTGCAGGACCAGCAGCGCGTCAACGCCAGCGGCACCGCCACCGTGATGGCGGGACCTGAGCTGCGCACGATCTTCCTCGGCATGGACCAGGACCGGGACGAGCTGAAGGATTCGAGCGTCAAGGGCAAGAACCCGTTCAAGGACATCAAGGTGCGCGAGGCCTTCTACCTCGCCATCGACGAGGACACGATCGCCAAGCGCGTGATGCGCGGGCAGGCGGTGCCCTCCGCGCTGATGATTGCCCCGGCCCTCTACGACCGCGGCGCCGAGTTCAAGCGCCCGGCCACCGACCTCAAGAAGGCCAAGGAGCTGATGGCCCAGGCCGGCTACCCGGACGGGTTCTCGCTGACCATGGACTGCCCGAACGACCGCTACGTCAACGACGAGGCGATCTGCCAGGCGGTGGTCTCGATGCTTGCCCGCATCAACGTCAAGGTGAACCTGAACGCCCAGCCGAAGGCCAAGTACTTCGCCAAGGTGCTGGCGCCGGCCTACGACACCTCGTTCTACCTGCTGGGCTGGACCCCGTCCTCGCTGGACAGCCACAACATCCTCTACGAGATCGTCGGCTGCCGGAAGCCCGGCGACAAGTCGGGCCGGGGCAGCTGGAACCTCGCCGGCTACTGCGACCCGAAGATCGACGCGATCGCCGACAAGGTCGAATCCGAGACCGACAAGACCAAGCGCGACGCCCTGATCAAGGAGGGCTTCGACGTCCTCAACGCCGACTGGGGCTACATCCCGCTGCACCAGCAGGCGCTGGCCTGGGGCGTCTCCAAGAAGGTCCACCTGACGCAGCGCGCCGACAACCTGCTGCTGCTCTACTGGGTGTCGAAGGACCCGCAGTAGGGGCCGGGGCGTGCTCGCCTTCCTGCTGCGCCGGGTGATCCAGGCGGCCGCGGTCCTCGCGGTCGTCGGGCTCATCGCCTTCGCGATGTTCCGGTTCGCGGGCGACCCCGTGAACCAGATCGTCGGGCCCGACACCACCGTGGCCGAGCGGGCCCAGATCCGGACGGATCTCGGCCTCGACGACCCGGTCCTGGTCCAGTTCGTCCGCTACGCCGGCAACGTGGTGCGGGGCCAGTTCGGCATCTCGTACCAGTTCCGGCAGCCGGTCTCGCAGCTGCTCGCTGAGCGCATGCCGGCGACGCTGGAGCTCGCCTTCTGCGCCACGATCTTCGCCCTGGTGGTGGGAATCCTGATGGGCGTGTACTGCGCGCTGCGCCGCGAGTCCTGGCTCGCCGGGCTGTTCCAGGCGGTCTCGCTGATCGGGATCAGCCTGCCGACCTTCCTGATCGGCATCCTGCTGATCTACCTGTTCTCGGTGACGCTGGGCTGGCTGCCCTCCTACGGGCGCGGCGACACGGTGCGGCTCGGCTGGTGGACCACCGGCTTCCTGACCGCCTCCGGGCTCAAGGCGCTGATCCTGCCCTCGGTGACGCTCGGCCTGTTCCAGATGACGCTGATCATGCGGCTGGTCCGCGCCGAGATGCTGGAGGTGCTGCGCACCGACTACGTCCGCTTCGCCCGGGCGCGGGGGCTCACCACCCGGGCCGTCCACCTGCGCCACGCGCTCAAGAACACCCTGGTGCCGGTGATCACCATCGCGGGGCTGCAGCTCGGCTCGGTCATCGCCTTCTCGATCATCACCGAGACGGTGTTCCAGTGGCCCGGCATGGGCCTGCTGTTCGTCCAGGCCGTGCAGAACGTCGATATCCCGATCATGTCCGCGTACCTACTGCTCGTCGCCCTGATCTTCGTGACCATCAACCTCGTGGTCGACATCCTCTACACGGTGGTGGACCCGCGCCTGCGGCTGCCCGCCGGGCGGACGGCGTGAGGTCGGACATGACGGACTCCTCCGCCTGGCCGCCCCTTCATCGCGAGCGCGGCGAAGCGACCCAGGGCAGCGCGCGTCCGGTCGGCGTGGCGCTGCTGCATTGCTTCGCTCCGCTCGCAAAGACGGTGGCTGCCTCCCTGAGCTTCCCGATTGGACATGGCGTGAGGGGCGGCCGATGAGCGGATACGACCTCGACGCGGGCGACGCCCCGCCTGTCCCGCTGCCGGAGGCGAAGCCCTCGCGGCTCGCGCGCTGGCGCGACTCCGACCTGCTGGCGAACTTCCTGCGATCGAAGGTGGCGGTGGCGGCGCTGATCGCCACGCTGCTGATGGTCGGTCTCGCCTTCGCGTCGCCGTGGATCGCCCCGCAGAACCCCTACGATCCGGCCCAGCTCGACCTGATCAACTCCAACCTGCCGCCGATCTGGCAGGCGGACGGTCAGGCGCCGTTCTATCTCGGCACCGATGACCAGGGCCGGGACGTGCTCTCGGCGGTGCTGTACGGCCTGCGCCTGTCGCTGATCGTCGGCGTGCTCGGGGTGGTGACCTCCGGGATCCTCGGCATCGCGCTCGGCCTGATCGCCGGCTACGCGGGGGGCTTCCTCGACACGCTGATCATGCGGGTCGCCGACGTGCAGCTCACCTTCCCGGCGATCCTGATCGCCCTGGTGGTGGACGGCGTTGCCAAGGCGAGCTTCGGCAGCGCCCTCGACGTCGGGCCCTTGATCGGGCTGATCGTGGTCTCGATCGGCCTGTCCTTCTGGGTGCAGTACGCCCGGACCGTGCGCTCCTCCGTGATGGTCGAGAAGGGCAAGGATTACGTCCAGGCGGCGCGGCTGATCGGCCTGTCGCCCCCGGTGATCATGGTCCGCCACGTCCTGCCGAACGTCACCGGCCCGGTCTTCGTGATCGCGACCATCAACCTCGCGCTCGCGATCATCACCGAGGCGACGCTGTCGTTCCTCGGCACCGGCCTGCCCGAGACCATGCCGTCGCTCGGCACGCTGATCCGCACCGGCAACCGGTTCCTGTTCTCCGGCGAGTGGTGGATCGTCGCCTTCCCGGGGCTGGCGCTCGCCGGGCTCGTCATCGCCATCAACCTCCTGGGGGATTGGCTGCGCGACGCGCTCAATCCGAAGCTGCAATGATCGGGCATCGTCATCGCGAGCGCAGCGAAGCGACCCAGGGCAGCGCGACATTGGTGACCATAGCGCCGCTGGATTGCTTCGCTCCGCTCGCAAGGACGGGAGTGGCCGTCCGACGGCCCGACGCCGGAACGGCCAAGGCATGACCGACACCATCCTCTCCGTGCGCGACCTGACGGTCGCCTTCGACACCCGCCGCGGGCCGCTCACCGCCATCGACCGGGTCTCGTTCGATATCGGCCGCGGCGAGATCCTGGGCGTGGTCGGCGAGTCCGGGGCCGGCAAGTCGGTGACCGGCTCGGCGGTGATCGGGCTGATCGACCGCCCCGGCCGGATCGCCGGCGGCGAGATCCGCCTGCGGGGCGAGCGCATCGACAACCTCTCCCCCGAGGCGATGCGGCGGGTGCGCGGCAAGCGCATCGGCATGATCTTCCAGGATCCGCTGACCTCGCTCGACCCGCTGTTCCGGGTCGGCGACCAGATCGTCGAGACCCTGCGCACCCACACCGACCTGTCGGCCAAGGCGGCCCGGACCCGCGCCATCGATCTGCTGGCCGAGGTCGGCATCCCGGCGCCGGAGCGGCGCATCGACGGCTACCCGCACGAGTTCTCCGGCGGCATGCGCCAGCGGGTGGTGATCGCGCTGGCGCTCGCGGCCGAGCCGGAGCTGATCATCGCGGACGAGCCGACCACGGCGCTCGACGTCTCGGTCCAGGCCCAGATCATCACGCTGCTGAAGCGCCTGTGCCGCGAGCACGGCACCGCGGTGATGCTGGTCACCCACGACATGGGCGTCATCGCCGAGGCCGCCGACCGGGTGGCGGTGATGTATGCCGGGCGGGTGGCCGAGATCGGCCCGGTCGCCTCGGTGATCGCCAAGCCCCACCACCCCTACGCGGTCGGCCTGATGGGGGCGATCCCGACCCTCTCGCAGGAGGCCGACCGGCTCAGCCAGATCCCGGGCTCGATGCCGCGGCTCACCGCCATCCCGAAGGGCTGCGCCTTCAACCCGCGCTGCCCGAAGGTCTTCGCCCGCTGCCGGGTCGAGCGGCCCGAGCCGATCCCGGTCGACGCGAGCCGGGTGGCCTGTCACCTGTACGATGCAGCGGAGCGCGCAGCGTGAGCGCCTACGTCGAAGTCACCGACCTGCGCCGCCAGTTCGACGTCTCGAAGCCCTGGCTCAACCGGGTGATCGAGCGCGAGCCGCGGAAATTCCTCACGGCG
Source organism: Methylobacterium sp. yr668 (assembly GCF_900116245.1). Lineage (NCBI taxonomy): Bacteria > Pseudomonadati > Pseudomonadota > Alphaproteobacteria > Hyphomicrobiales > Methylobacteriaceae > Methylobacterium > Methylobacterium sp. yr668. The sequence goes on from NZ_FOZY01000025.1 coordinate 17,913, forward strand.
GTCGACCGCGTCGGCTTCGAGATCCGGAAGGGCGAGACCTTCGCGATCGTCGGAGAATCCGGCTCCGGCAAGTCGACCGTGGCCCGGATGGTGGTCGGCCTGCTGCCGCCCACGGCCGGCGAGGTGCGGATCACCGGCGTCTCGATGACCGACCCGCGCCAGGCCGCGGCGCGGCGGCGCCTGCGCGCCCGGATCCAGATGATCTTCCAGGACCCCTACGCGTCCATGAACCCGCGCTGGCGGGTGGGGAAGATCATCGCCGAGCCGATCCGGGCCTTCGACCTGATCCAGGGGGAGGGGGCGATCCGCGCCCGGGTCGGCGAGCTTCTCGGCCTCGTCGGCCTCCACGCGGATGATTCCAAAAAATACCCGCACGAATTCTCAGGCGGGCAGCGCCAGCGGGTGGCGATCGCCCGGGCGCTGGCGAGCCAGGCCGAGTTCCTGGTGGGCGACGAGCCGACCTCGGCGCTCGACGTCTCGGTGCAGGCGCAGATCCTCAACCTGATGCGCGACCTGCAGGACCGGCTGGGGCTGACCTACCTGTTCATCTCCCACAACCTCGCCGTGGTCCGCCACATGGCGACCCGCGTGGGCGTGATGTATCTCGGCCGCCTCGTGGAGGTCGCGTCCGCCAGGGACCTGTTCGCGACGCCGCGCCACCCCTACACGCGGATGCTCCTCGACGCCGTGCCCGACCTCGCCCATGTCGGCCGCGCCCGGGTGCCGGTCTCCGGCGAGATCCCGAACCCGATCGACCCGCCGCCCGGCTGCACCTTCAACCCGCGCTGCCCGCTCGCCAACGACCGCTGCCGGACCGAGGTGCCGGCGCTCCTCGACGGCGTCGCCTGCCACGCCGTGCAGGAGGGGCGGGCCTGACAAGCGGGCCTGACAATCGGACCCGGGGGCTGCCCCAGGCGGCCGTTGCACTCGGCCCGCGCAGGCGCTATGGGCCGTCCCCGATGGGGATGGAGTTCCCCGAAACCGCCCGTCAGGGCTGATGACTCCTACCGCGAAACCGGCGGTGGGAGTGCGTCTTGCAAGCACCCGCCGCGACGGCGGGTTTCTCATGCCCGCCCGACGTACTGGAGCGCGCATGTCCTTCACCACCTGCATCCTGGTCATGATCGGCGGTGCCCTCGGCACCCTGGCCCGCTACGTCGTCTCGGTGCTGGCGCTGCCCATCAGCCGCGACCTGCCCTGGGGCACGATCCTCATCAACGTGACGGGCTCTTTCATCATCGGCCTGTTCGGCACGCTGACCCTGGCGCATGGGCGCTTCCCGGTCTCCGAGAACGTCCGCCTGTTCGTGATGATCGGGCTGTGCGGCGGCTACACGACCTTCTCGTCGTTCAGCCTCCAGACCCTCGACCTCATGCGGAACGGCGCGGTGGTCCGGGCCATGGTCAACGTGTTCGCCTCGGTGGTGCTCTGCGTCCTCGCGGTCGCGCTGGGCCACCTCGTGGCGGCCCATTGGAACGGCGGCGCCGTGCAGATCGCCCAGGTCAGCATCGAGGAGGACGGCTGACCGGGCGGCGGCCGCGCGCATCGGCGCGGCCCGGCCCTCACGCGTCGCGCCACTGGGCGAAGGTCGCGGCCTGCCCCACCGTCGCGCCGTCGCGGTCGAGCTGCCAGACCACCGCCTCGTCGATCCAGAAGCGCCGGCCGTCCTTGGCGATCCGCAGGCCGCGATAGCCGCGGCTGAAGCCGTCCCGGGTGACCGCGTCGAGGAGCCGCTGCCGCTCGGCCCGCTCGGGAGCCTCGGCCGAGAGCCGCGAGGGCAGGCCGACGAGCTCGTCCCACGCGTAGCCGAAGCAGGCCTGCGCGGTCCGGTTGGCGTAGACGAAGCGCGGATCCGCGCCCCCGTCATGGGCGAGCACCGCGAACGGGGCCGCCGCGTAGAGCCAGTCCGCGTCCGCATCCGCCGGCACCAGAGGCTCGCCGAGGCGCCGCGCGTAGCTGCCGGTGAGCAGGGCGAAGAAGTCCGGGTCGTGCGAGAGGTCCGTCATGATCCGCTACAGGACTGGGTCGGCGTCGATGCGCATGCGCAGGATCGCGTAGGGCGGCTGCTGCAGGTCTCGGCCGCGGTTGAATTCCGGCCGCCGGTTGACCTGGGCCGCCGAGATATAGAGCCACCGGTCCGGGGTGATCCAGAACGTGTCGGCCCAGACCAGCCGGTCGTCGGCGGCCAGCACCTCGACGGTGCCGTCCGGCAGGCGCCGGCCGACCGCGTTGTGCTCCTGCAGGCTGAGATAGACCCGGTCCTGGGAATCGGTGGTCAGCCCCCCGGTCATGCCCTTCTCGCCGAGATCCTCGACGGCGGCGGCCACGGCCGCGTCCGCGACGCCCGGATCGCGCAGGGCCGCGGTCTCGACCGCGTAGAGCCGCCGGCTCATCAGCGGCGCGTAGTAGAGGCGGCGGCCATCCGGACTGATCGCGATGCCGTTGGCGCCGCCCTTCGGGCTCTTCTCGGGCGCGTCGCCCTTCCGCTCCATCACGGGGCGGCGCTCCACGAACTTGACCAGGCCCTCCTCGGACCGCGTGCTGACGTGGTCCGCGAGGCGCCGCACCACCCGCCCGCTGTCGAGGTCGACCGCCAGGATCGCGCCCGCGCCGGACTGGCCCTGGTCGGTGACGTAGGCCAGAGCCCGCCCGTCGCGCACGTCGACCCGCAGGTCGTTCAGGGAGGAATCCGGGCCGATGCCCGCGTCGAGGGGGATCGTCCGGCGGACGCTGTTCCGGCCGATATCGATCGCCAGGATCTTCGCGCCGCCCGGCACCGGACGCCCCTTGCCCGCGGGCAGGCCGGCATCGAGGATCCAGAGGGTGTCGTCGCGGTCGAAGACGCCGTTGGGGACGTGGAATAGCGACGCCTGCGGCGCCCCCGGATCCGGGCGGTTGGTCGCCGCGTCCGGGTAGGGCTTCACCGACCCGTCGGGCAGCACCTCGCCGAGGGTGATCGGCTCCGCGCCGGTGAAGCGCGGCATCATCACGAAGATCCGGCCGCCCCGGGCGATGGCGAGCCCCGTGGGGGTCGAGGGCGCGTCCGCGGCGATGGCGAGCTCCAGCGTCCCCACGGGCCGGCTCGTCGGGGGCGACGGCGTCGCGGCGCGCGCCGCGGGGGTGGCGAGGGCCAGGAGACCGGTTCCGAGCAGGCGGCGGCGGTCGAGGCGCATGGGAATCCTGTCGCGGAGCTTGTCGGGGCGAGGGTCTTGGCGCGCCGCTCAACCTGTGGGGATGCCGGCCCAACGCGCGGGCCCGGCGCACGATCCCGCGATGCGGTAGCGCGGCGGCCTCGCGGCGGAATTCCGGGACCGGTCCGCGGTCCCGGTGATCGGGAGCCGCCTCGGGGCGGTCCACAGGTGCCGGGGCGCGACGCTGACTCCGGCCCACGCCGTCACGCTAAGCACGGTCGTGCCGGGCGTTCGATTCGGCGCCGCACGGGCCGCGGCCCGGCTGGCAGATGTGGAGAGGTGGGACACGCATGGATCCCGAAGGATCCGAACCGGCGCCGGAGACCGCGCCCCGGCCCGCCGCCGGGCCGCTGCGGGTCCTCGCCCTGGCGGTGCAGAAGGGCGGGACGGGCAAGACCACCCTGGCGGCCTCCCTGGCGGTCGCCGCCACGGAAGCGGGCGAGCAGGTGACCGCCCTCGATCTCGACCCGCAGAGCTCGCTGGCCGGCTGGGGGGCCCTGCGCAAGGCCGACGGCAGGAGCGACCGCGCGCGCGACGCCGTCGCGGTCGACCGGGTCCAGCCCTGGGAGATGGGCCAGCTCTCGGAGATCCTCGGCATCCTCGCCGAGCAGGGCACCACCCTCGCCGTCCTCGACACCGCCGGCAGCGCGTCCGGCCTCGCCCCGGCCCTGAAGGACGCCGATTTCGTCCTGATGCCGGTCCGCCCCTCCCGGCTCGACATCGTGGCCGCCCGGCCGACGCTCCAGGCGCTGGTCGGCCTCGGCCTGCGGGAGCGGCTGGCCCTGGTGCTGAACCAGTGCCCGCCGCCGCCCTCGCCGCGCACCAGCGCCTACGCGGCGCAACTGCGCGCCCTGGGCGTGCTGGCCGAGCCCGGGATCATCCACCGAGTCGACCACCAGGACGCCCTGGCGACCGGGCTCGGCGTCACGGAATTCGCCCCCGGCAGCCAGGCCGCCGAGGAGGTCCGGGCGCTCTGGGCCTGGGTCGACGGGAAGATGCGGGCGGCGCCCGCCCGCTGAGATCGGCCTTCCGCCGGGATCAGCCCTGGCCGAGGGCCGCGAGGATCCGCGCCCAGGAGCGCGTGCCCTTGTGGAAGCTCGTCAGGTCGTACTTCTCGTTCGGCGAGTGGATCCGGTCGTCGTCGAGGCCGAAGCCGATCAGCAGGGTGTCGCGCCCCAGGATCCGCTTGAAGTCGCCGACGATCGGGATCGAGCCGCCCGCGCCCACGGTCACCGCCGGCACGCCCCACTCGTCCTGCAGCGCCGCCTTGGCGGCGCCGAGCTGCGGCATGTCGAAGGGCAGGCTGATCGCCCGCGAGCCCTTGTAGGTGATGACCTCGACCTGGCAGTCGGCCGGCACCCGCGCGCGCACGAAGGCCTCGAAGCTCTCGGCGAGCCGCTTCGGGTCCTGGTCGTCCACGAGGCGGAACGAGACCTTGGCGGAGGCGGTGGAGGCGATCACCGTCTTGGTGCCCTCGCCCGTATAGCCGCCGATGATGCCGTTGGCGTCGCAGGAGGGGCGGGACTGCACCAGCTCGATCGGCATCCGCCCGCGCTCGCCCGCGGGCTCCTTGAGGCCGATCGGCCCGAGCAGTGTCTCCGGCGTCAGGCCGAGGCCGCGCCACTGCTCCAGCACCTCCGGCGGGCGCTCGTGAACGCCCTCGTAGAAGCCCGGGATCGTCACCCGCCCGTCCGCGTCGTGCAGGTCGGCGATGATCTTCGACAGAACGTGGATCGGGTTGCGCGCCGCGCCGCCGAAGAAGCCGGAATGCAGGTCGCGGTCGGCGCAGGTGACCTTCACCTCGAAATAGGCGAGCCCGCGCAGCGACGACGTGATGGCCGGGGTCTTCCGGTCCCACATGCCGGTGTCGCAGACCAACACCACGTCGCAGCCGAGTCTCTCGCGGTTGGCCGCGACCCATTCGGGCAGGCCTTGTGATCCACTCTCCTCGGCGCCCTCGATCAGGATCGTGACGCCGCAAGGCAACTCGCCGTGCATGGCGATATAGGCCCGGCATGCCTCCACGAAGGTCATCACCTGACCCTTGTCGTCGGAGGCGCCGCGCCCGACGATCGTCTTGCCGCCCTGGCCGTCGTCAGCGATGTGCGGCTCGAAGGGCGGCGTCTTCCACAGGTCGAGGGGATCGACCGGCTGCACGTCGTAATGGCCGTAGAACAGGACGTGCGGCGCTCCCGGCTTCGGCCGGTGGGCCAGGACCACCGGGTGGAGCGAGGTCTCCTCCACCGAGGTCTCGAAGCCCAGCGCGGTCAGGTCCTGGGCGAGCCAGGCGGCGGCCTCGCGGCAATGCCCGGCATAGGCGGGATCGGTGGAGATCGACGGGATCCGCAGGAAGGCGAACAGCCGCTCCAGGGCGTTCTCCAGGTCCGTGTCGATGTCGTTGAGGATCGCGTCGAGTGCGGCCATCGGTGGCTCCGGGGTGCGGCGTGGACTCTGCGGGAAGGAGGGTTAGCCGAGGCGGGGTGGGGCCGGCAATGTCGGACGGTGCGGCGGCCGATATGCGCGCCGCAGGCGCGCCACCCTCGCTCACGGGTTGAGACGGCGCGCTCCGGAACAGGCGCAGATTGGAATGGTTATCGACCGGAAGCCCAGGCCGCGGCCCGCGCGTCGCTGCCGGTCGCTGCCCCGGACCGATCCGCTCCCGCCCGGCCCCGGCCGGCCCAGACCGTGGACGACATCATGCGCCTCGAGACCCAGCCGCCGGTGTCGGCGGACACGCCGATCGGCATCACGCTGACGATCAACGGGCAGCGGCGCGAACTGCAGGTCGCGCCGTGGACCACGCTCCTCGACCTCCTGCGCGAGCGGCTCGACCTCACCGGCACCAAGAAGGGCTGCGACCACGGCCAGTGCGGAGCCTGCACGGTGCTGGTGAACGGCACCCGGGTGAATTCCTGCCTGACGCTGGCGGTGATGAAGGACGGGGCCGAGATCACCACGGTCGAGGGGCTGGCCGCCCTCGGCGACCGGGCGGGCAGCAACGCCCTCCACCCGATCCAGGAGGCGTTCATCGAGCACGACGCCTTCCAGTGCGGCTACTGCACGCCGGGCCAGCTCTGCTCGTCAGTCGGCCTGATGAACGAGGGCCACGCCCACACCCGGGACGAGATCCGCGAGGCGATGAGCGGCAATATCTGCCGCTGCGGCGCCTACACCAACATCGTCGACGCCATCGAGGACGTCATGCAGGGAGGCGCCCGATGAACCGCTTCGACTACGTCCGCGCCGGCACGGTGGCGGAGGCGGTGCAGGCCTTCGGGGCCGGGGCCCGCTTCATCGCCGGCGGCACCAACCTGATCGACCTGATGAAGTACGAGGTCGAGAAGCCGGGCCGGCTGATCGACATCACCCGCCTGCCCCTCGACCGGATCGAGGACAGCGGGGACGGCCTGCGGATCGGGGCGCTCGTGACCAACGCCAAGGCGGCCTACGACGATCGGGTCGCGGCTCGGTACCCGCTCCTGCGCAACGCCATCCTGGCCGGCGCCTCGGCGCAGCTGCGCAACGCCGCCTCCACGGGCGGCAACCTGCTCCAGCGGACCCGCTGCTACTATTTCTACGACGTGGCCACGCCCTGCAACAAGCGTGCGCCCGGCTCCGGCTGCCCGGCGATCGGCGGGATGAACCGCATCCACGCGATCTTCGGGACGAGCGCGCACTGCATCGCCACCCACCCCTCCGACATGTGCATCGCGCTGGCCGCCCTGGAGGCCACCGTGCGGGTGAGCGGGCCGCAGGGCGACCGGTCGATCCCGTTCTCCGAGTTCCACCGCCTGCCGGGGGATTCGCCCGAGCGGGACACGAACCTCGCCCCCGGCGAGATCATCGTGTCGGTCGACCTGCCGGAGAGCCGCTTCCCGCAGCACTACACCTACCTGAAGCTGCGCGACCGCCTGTCCTACGCCTTCGCGCTGGTCTCGGTGGCGGCGGCCCTGGAACTCGACGGCGACCGGGTGAAGACCGCGCGGCTGGCGCTCGGCGGCGTCGCCCACAAGCCCTGGCGCAACCGCGAGGCCGAGGCCCTGCTGGAGGGCCGGCCCGCGACCCGCGAGAGCTTCCAGGCGGCGGCCGACCTGATCGTCGCGGAGGCCAAGCCCCAGTCGGAGAACGGCTTCAAGATCGATCTCGCCCGGCGCGCCATCGTGCGCGGCCTCGAGCAGGCCGCCGCCGGCACGCCCCAGTCGCTCAGCGACAAGCGCATCCAGTAGGGCCCGCCATGACCCAGACCTTCAGCTCCACCGGCCGCGACACCTTCGTCGGCAGCCCGCGCAGCCGCATCGACGGGCCCGCCAAGGTCACCGGGCTCGCCAAGTACGCGGGCGAGTTCGCCGCGCCCGACCTCGCCTACGGCGTTGTCGTGTCGAGCTCGATCGCCAAGGGCCGGATCACCGCCATCGACTCCGCCGAGGCCGAGGCGGTACCGGGCGTCCTCAAGGTCCTCACCCACGAGAACCGGCCGCGAACCGCGTGGCGGGACAAGAACTTCCAGGACCAGGTGGCGCCCCCCGGCTCGCCGTTCCGCGCCCTCTACGACGACCTGATCGTGTTCAGCGGCCAGCCGGTCGCCCTGGTGGTGGCGGAGGATTTCGAGACCGCGCGCTACGCCGCGTCCCTCGTCCGCGTGAGCTACGCGATGGAGGAGCCCGGGACCGACCTGGAGGCCCTGCGCGGCACCGCCTACGACCCGCCCTACAAGCGCACGGGCATCAAGCCGCCGCCGGAGCCCTGGGGCGACGCCGACAAGGCGTTCGGCAGCGCGCCGGTCCGCGTGCAGGGCGCCTACAGCCTCGCCGACGAGCACCACAACCCGATGGAGCCGCACGCCTCCACGGTGGTGGTCGAGCAGGACGGCACCTACACGGTCTACGACAAGATCCAGGGCGTCTCGAACAGCCACCAGTATCTCACCAACGTCTTCGGCCTGAAGCCCGATCAGGTCCGGGTGCTCAACCCCTATCTCGGCGGCGGCTTCGGCTCGGGCCTGCGCCCGCAGTACCAGCTGTTCCTGGCGATGCTGGCCGCCCAGGAGCTGAAGCGCTCCGTGCGCGTGACCCTGACCCGCGACCAGCTGTGGAGCTTCACCTACCGGTCGGAGGCGCTGCAGACGATCGCGCTCGGCGCCGAGGCCGACGGGAGGCTGACGGCCCTGCGCCACGACGCCGTCCAGGGCACCTCGCAGTACGAGGATTACCAGGAGGTCGTCGTCAACTGGTCGGGCGTCCTCTACCGGTGCGACAACGTCGCCCTCGGCTACCGCCTGGTGAAGCTCGACACGCCGACGCCCGGCGACATGCGCGCCCCCGGCGCGGTGACCGGCGTCTTCGCCATCGAGACCGCGATGGACGAACTCGCCTACGCGACCGGGCTCGACCCGATCGAGCTGCGGCTGAAGAACTACGCCGAGTCCGACGCCACCGCCGAGGGCAAGCCTTTCGGCTCGAAGGAGCTGAAGAGCTGCTTCCGGCAGGGCGCCGAGCGGTTCGGCTGGGCGAAGCGCAGCCCTGAGCCCCGCTCCATGCGCGAGGGCCGGGAGCTGGTCGGCTGGGGCGTGGCCACCGGCATCTGGGAATCGATGATGATGCAGTCGAGCGCCATCGCGACCCTGACGCCGGACGGCCGCCTGACGGTCGGCAACTCCACCGGCGATATCGGCACCGGCACCTACACGATCCTGACGCAGATCGCGGCCGACACGCTGGGCCTGCCGATGGACGCGGTCACCACCAAGCTCGGCGACACCCGCCTGCCGGAGGCCCCGGTCGCCGGCGGCTCGTGGACGGCCGCCTCCTCGGGCACCGCCGTGATGAAGGCCTGCCGCAACGTCGGCGCGCAGGTGTTCAAGCTCGCCCGCGCCATGGAGAACTCGCCGCTGGCCAACGTCGACTTCGACCGCGCCGTGTTCGCGGACGGCCGCATCGCGGTCGCGGGCGATCCGGGCCGCAGCGTGTCGCTCGTCGAGGTGCTGCAGGCGGCGGGCGTCGACAAGGTCGAGGCGATCGAGGAGGCCGGGCCCGACAAGGACTTCAATCAGAAATACGAGGCCTACACCCACTCGGCGATCTTCGCCGAGGTGAAGGTCGACGAGGAGCTGGGTCAGGTCCGGGTCACCCGCATCGTCTCGGCGATCGCGGCCGGCAAGGTGCTGAACCCGAAGACGGCGCGCAGCCAGATCCTCGGCGGCGTGGTGATGGGGATCGGCTCGGCGCTCGAGGAGGAGTCGATGCTCGACCACCGCATCGGCCGGTTCATGAACCACAACCTCGGCGAGTACCATGTGCCGGTCCACGCCGACATCTACGACATCGACGTGATCTTCGTGGAGGAGGAGGACAAGGCGAACCCGCTGGGCGTGAAGGGGCTCGGCGAGATCGGCATCGTCGGCACCGCGGCCGCCATCGCCAACGCGGTCTTCCACGCCACCGGCAGGCGGGTGCGCGACCTGCCGATCACCGTCGACAAGCTCCTGTGAACAGCGGATGTTTCACGGGAAACATTGACGGTTCGGCAAGGAGTCGTGCGGGTCACGCTGGGCCGCGCCGTCAGCGCGAGCGCAGCGAAGCGACCCAGGGCGGCGCGACATCGTCGAGCGTGGCGCTGTCTGAATTGCTTCGCTGCGCTCGCAAGGACGAGGATGCGTCCGAGCCCTGCGAATAGGGACGGCGTGGGAATTTCTGTGAGCCCCCTGCTGGAATCCTGGCGCTTCTGGGCGCTCGCCGCCGGCTTCGCGGCGCTGACCGCGATCCTCGCCAAGGTCGGGGTCGCGGGCGTGCCGTCGGACGTCGCGACCTTCGTGCGCACCGCGGTGATCCTGGTCTTCGCCGGCGCGATCGTGGTCGCCTCCGGGCAGGCCGGCGGCCTCGCGCAGATCTCCGGTCGGAGCCTCGTCTTCCTCGTCCTGTCGGGGCTCGCCACCGGGGCGTCGTGGCTCTGCTACTTCCGCGCGCTGTCGCTGGGCGACGCTGCCCGGGTCGCGCCGATCGACAAGCTCAGCGTCGTGCTGGTGGCGATCCTCGGCGCCACCCTGCTCGGCGAGACCCTCAGCCTCGCCGCCTGGGCCGGCGTCGCGCTGATCGCGGCGGGCGCGGCCCTCGTCGCCTCCGGACTGTGAGATCGTGCGCGCTGGCGCACCGATCCCTTAACGCGATGCGCGCATCCTGCGGTTGCCTCGCGAAAGGGGACCGTCATGGAATGGGTTTATCGCGGCTTCGAGACCTCGATGCTCGGTCTCGCTCTCTGTCTCGGACTCGGCGCCTGCCTCACGCTCGGCATCGCGCGCGTGCCGGCCGGAACGCTCTCCGTCACCCTGCCGATGCTCACGGTGACCGCCCCCGCGCCCTGAGGCGCGGGACCGGTCCGGCGGGGCGTCAGGCGGCGCCCTTCACGGCGCGGAACATGAAGCCCCGCGCCTCGGCGTCCATCTCCGCCTTGAAGGCGTGGCGGCCCTTCAGCGCCTCGGCGGCCTGGGCGGCCGGCCGCGCGTTGAGCGCGTCGAGGTGGCGCTTGACGTTGGGCAGGTCCCCGAAGGCACCTTCGCCGAGGACGAAGGGCACCATCCGGGCCCAGCCCCAGACCGCCATGTCGACGATCGTGTAGGTGTCGCCCAGCACGTAGGTGCGGTCGGCGAGGCGCTGGTCGAGGATGCCCCAGTGCCGGCGCGCCTCGAAGGCGTAGCGCTCGGTGGCGTAGGCGCCCCCGTCCTGCGCGAAGTGGCGGAAATGCACGCACTGGCCGGAGAACGGCCCGATGCCGGTCGCCACGAACATCAGCCAGGACAGCATCTCGCCGCGGACCGGCTCGCCCTCCGGCAGGAACCGGCCGGTCTTGCCCGCCAGGTACATCAGGATCGCGTTCGAATCGAACACGGTGACGTCGCCGTCGACGATCGCCGGCACCTTCCCGTTCGGATTGACGGCCGTGTAGGCCGGATCGAACTGCTCGCCCCTGCGGGTGTCGACCGGCACCGGCTCGTAGGGCAGCCCCATCTCCTCGAGGCAGAGGGCGACCTTCATGGGGTTGGGGCTGAGATTGTAGAAGAATCGAATCACGGCGCTCTCCCTGAACGACCCGGGCAGGATGTCCGGGCCCCGCGCCCGCACAAGGCGCGGCCGCGCAGGGCGGCTATTCCGCGACGATCTTGTAGCCGCGTCCCGGCACCAGCGCGGCGCCCCGCTCCAGCCCGTTGAGGACGAGGAACCGGTCGAGCGCCCGGTCGGGCACCGCCATGCGGCGGGCAAGGTCCTCGGCGCTGGTCGAGGTCGCCTGGACCACCTGCAGCCGCAGAGGGCGCAGGACCGCCTCGTCGGGCGACACGGCGACCAGGGTCGCGGTCCAGCGGCGGAAGGCCGGGTCGGGATCGGTGGCGCCCTTGGCGGCCATGATCATCCGGTAGGTCGAGTCGCCGATCCGGATGGCCGCGAGGCGGAAGGTCCACTCCTTCCCCCGCGACAGCGCGAAGGCCGCGGGGTGGCCCGCGACGTCCCGGGTCTCGAAGCCGGCCGGGTCGAGGGCGTCGTTCCAGCTCGCCTTGAGCACCGCCTCGAGGGGCTGGCCGTCCTTGGCCTCGATCTGGTCGAACAGCAGGCGCCGGGCGCCGTCCGGGGTGGTCCCGAGCACCGCCGAGCGGGTGTTCTCCAGGGTGAAGCCCTCCGGCACCTCGAAGGCGATGCCGAGGCCGGGATGGATGAAGCGGTGCCCGCGCACCGCGCCGTCGCGCGGGTTGTCGCCGTAGGCGAGTCCGTCCACCGCCGCGAGGTAGGCGGCGCGGTCGTCGGTGCCGATGCCCGGCGCGCCGATGCGGCGGGCCGCGCGGGTGACCTGGGTGATGCGCTCGGCCGTGCCCGGATGGGTCGCCAGCATGTCGGGCGCGGCGGCGCTGCCGGCCTTCAGCCCCGTGGAGCGGTTGAGCGCGGCGAGGAAGCGCCCGGCCGCGAACGGGTCGTAGCCGGCCTTGGCCAGGGTGCGCACGCCGGTGGCGTCCGCCTCCAGCTCCTGCTCGCGGGAGAACCGGGCGAGGGCGAAGCGCGACTGGCTCTGCAGCTGCGCGCCGGTATCGGGGTCGTTCAGCACGTCGGCCACGACGCGGCTGACGAGCGCCGAGCGCAGCTCGAGCTCGCTGCGGGCCGTGGCGTGGTTGAGGGTCACGTGGGCCATCTCGTGCGCCAGCACGGCGGCCACCTCGGAGGTGTCGCTCGCCAGGGCCACGAGGCCGCGGGTGACGTAGAGCCGCCCGTTCGGCAGCGCGAAGGCGTTGACCACCGGCGAGTCGAGGAGCGTCACCGTGTAGGCCTGGTCGGGCCGGTCGCTGGCCTTCACGAGGCGGTCAGTCACCTCGGTCAGCATCCGCGTGACGTTGGGGGCCCGGGCCTCGCCCCCGAAGGAGGCCACGAGCTTGAGGTGGTCGGCATCGGCGGCGCGCTCGCGGCCGGTGGTGCGCGGCGCCTCCGCGGGCACCCGCACCACGGCCGGCCGCACGGTCGCCTCGGTCTGATCGGCCACGCAGGCGCCGAGCAGCAGGGCGAGGCCGCCCAACGCCGCCGCGCCGAGGGTGCGCCGCCCCGCCGCGCGGGTCCGCCCCGCGCCGATGTGCCCCGTGATCCCGCCCATCGCGATCAGCGCCGCAATCCCCGTTCCCCCTCCGGATCGGCCTCCGGCCGGTCCGTCTCCTCGAGCGTCTCGAGCCCGTCGAGGGCGACCTCCAGGGTCGGGCCGCGCCGGACCTCCAGGAGGCCGCGCACACGCACGCGCCGGCCCTCGAGCGAGGCCGCACTCAAACCACGGGCGTGCATCATTCGCCAAGTGCGTTTCGATACCGTCACCGTGAGGCCGTCCGTGCCGCAGGCCGCGAAATCGAGATAGGTGCGCGCGCCGCGCTCGCCGACATGGCGGATTCGGCCCTCCGCCACGACGAAATGTCCGACCTTCTCCCGGAGCGCCGGGCCGTCCCCCGCCGCAGGGCGCTCCGCGCTCCAGAGGCCGAGCCCGCGCGCGCGGGCGGCCGCCTCCACGAGGCGCAGGCCGGGCCGGCACAGCGAATCGGCCTCGTTCGCGTCCGCGTATGCCAGCCCGGCCCCGATGAGGCCGCCCGCCAGATCCGCGCCCGCCAGATCCGCACTCTCCGCGATGTCGCCCTCCGCGACCAGGAGGTCGGCCCGCGCGCGGTCCCACCGGTCGGGCTGCCCGCGGGGAACCACCGTGACCCGGGCGCCCCGCCGGGTCTCGAGCCAAGCCCGCGCGGCGGACGCGGCCTCCGGCGTGTCCGGCCAGCGCAGCGAGTCCAGCACCGCCCGGAGGCCCGAGACCATACGGATCTCCCCGCGGGGCCCGATTTCCGCCACCACCTCGTCGCGCGCCGGCCCGGTCGCGCACGCCGACGACCCGGCGCGCGACGCGGCGCGTGCCGGACAGGGCGGCGCCGCGGCGAGCGCCGCCGCCAACAAGGTCGCCATCGAGGTCGCCAGCGGGCGTCCCCGCACGACCGCCGCGCCCCCGCGCATCGGTTCCCCCCGCGATCGCGGGCTCCGGCACCGCGCCGCCCCACCGGTCGCGGTTGGCCTCGGCCGGCGAGAATGCTATGGAGCGCCGGTCGTCTCCGTAGCTCAGCTGGACAGAGCACAGGTTTCCTAGAAGGTTCAATTGGGCGTCGCGCCGGGAAACCGCGCGACGGATCCGCTCAAAGTCGGGGAAAGCTTCCGGCATCGACGCGCCGCCGTCCGATGCTCTGCCGATCCCGAGCCAAGCCCGCGCGGCGCCCCGGCGTTCTGCGGGAAGGTGTAGAGACTAGACGGGCGGCACCTACCGGTTGGATGCAGTCCAGCCCACGGTGAAGGGATAGTCCAGGCCACGAACGCGGACCTTCGGGGCGCGGCGGCGAAAGCCGAAGTGGTATGAAACCTGGGGTCGCAGGTTCGAGCCCTGCCGGGGACACCAAGTTGTCTATTCTTGCAGATCTCCCGGCCGCAGAGCCGTGAGCAAATCGTCCACCACGTCGAACGCCTGCCGGTGACAAGTACCGAGGGGCGCGCTAAGCTTTGCCGCCAGGATTCATGGCAGGGGGTGGACGAGCACTTCATGGCGGGCCAGAAGACCGATCAGCGCGACGTCTATGTCGGGCAACGCATCGCCGAGCAGCGCCGCAAGGCATCGCTCACACAGCGCCGCGTCGCGCAGAGCTTCGGTATGTCTGCAGCTCAGCTCCAGAAGTACGAGAAGGGAACCAACCGGATCAGCGCCGTCCATCTCGACATCTTCTCGCGCATGACCGGCGTGCCGATGGATTACTTCTTCAAAGGGATGCCCCGGAACGATGACTTCATCGCGCCGGGCTTCAGCGAGCGCGAGCAGTCGACTCTGTCGGAAGCCGGGCTGAAGGGGCTGGCGGAAGTCGTCGGCCGCCACATCACCGAGAACTTCTCCGAGGAGGCGCGCCGCGACGTGGCCGACGCCATCCGGGCCCTCGAGAGCAAGCTCGGCGGCTGAGGGCAGGGGCGGGCCCCGGGGCGTCGCGCGATCGTTTTTCCGGTCGCTTCGTCCGGTATAGCGGATCCGTTCGTTCCTCCATCTTGACCGGCCCCCGGCCGGGTGCGAGAACCCCGGCCCCATGAAGGGTCAAACGCCGCGATCGCGACGGCGTACCTCTGCAGCCGAGGCCGTCCGATGCCGCGTTCCAACTACCTGTTCACCAGCGAGTCCGTGTCCGAGGGACACCCCGACAAGGTCTGCGACAGGATCTCGGACACCGTGGTCGACGCCTACCTCGCGGCGATGCCGGAGGCGCGGCTCGGCGTCGAGACACTCGCCACGACCAACCGCATCGTCATCGCCGGCGAGGTGCGCGGACCCGATTCGGTGACCTTCAAGGACCTCGAGGCTCTGACCCGCGAGGCCGTGAAGGACATCGGCTACGAGCAGTCCGGCTTCCACTGGAAGAACAACGACGTCGCGATCCACCTGCACGCCCAGTCGGCCGACATCGCCCAGGGCGTGGACGCGGCCGGCAACAAGGACGAGGGCGCGGGCGACCAGGGCATCATGTTCGGCTACGCCGCCGACGAGACGCCCGAGCTGATGCCGGCGCCGATCTTCTACGCCCACAAGATCCTCAAGGACCTCGCCGACGCCCGCAAGGCGAAGCAGGGCGACGCCGCCAAGCTCGGCCCCGACGCCAAGAGCCAGGTCACGGTCCGCTACGAGAACGGCCGCCCGGTCGAGGTGACCCAGATCGTGCTGTCGACCCAGCACCTCGACGAGTCCCTCGATTCCGCGGACGTCCGCGCCATCGTCGAGCCCTACATCCTGAAGGCGCTGCCGCAGGGCTGGGTCAACGAGGGCACGGTCTGGCACGTGAACCCGACCGGCAAGTTCGTGATCGGCGGCCCGGACGGCGACGCCGGCCTCACCGGCCGCAAGATCATCGTCGACACCTACGGCGGCGCGGCCCCGCACGGCGGCGGCGCGTTCTCCGGCAAGGACCCGACGAAGGTCGACCGCTCGGCGGCCTACGCGGCGCGCTACCTCGCCAAGAACGTGGTGGCCGCGGGCCTCGCCAGCCGCGCCACGATCCAGCTCGCCTACGCCATCGGCGTGTCGAAGCCGCTCTCGATCTACGTGGACCTGCACGGCACCGGCACGGTCGACGAGGCCAAGCTCGAGGCCGTGCTGATGGACGCCATGGACCTGTCGCCCCGCGGCATCCGCACGGCGCTCAGCCTGAACAAGCCGATCTACGCGCGCACCTCGGCCTACGGCCATTTCGGCCGCGCCCCCGAGGCCGACGGCGGCTTCTCGTGGGAGCGCACCGACCTCGCCGGCAAGCTGAAGTCGGCGCTGGCCTGAGGGCGGCTTCCGCTCGGCCCCGGGCCGACGCGCGGGCCGGAGATCGGCGGCGCGCCGGGGTGACGTGAACGCGGTGCGGGCGGTGCTTTGAGCGCCGCCCGGTCCCGGATGCTCCGCGGTCCCGCGGCCCGCGAGCCCGATCGGGCGCTGGCGGCGCGGTGCGTTCGGCGCCGGGCGACCGCGCGGGTGCCGCGCCACCCGATCGTGCCGCGTCGCGGCGTGCCGGGCGTGCTGTCCCGGACGGCATCCCACCGACGCGCCCCGTCTCCGGTCGTGACCCGGGACGCGTCCCATCTCCGAGGTAGACTGAGCCGGTGGACACCGACGCCCCTGGACGCTCCGACCACCCGGTCGAGGAGCCGGAGCGCGCCTTCTTCGGGCGCCGCAAGGGCAAGCGCCTGCGCGGGCAGCAGGAGCGCCGGCTCGCCGAGCTGCTGCCGAGCCTGCGGGTCGACCTGCCGCCGGGCGACGCGATCCTCGATCCGCGCGCGCTGTTCCCCGCCATGCCGGCGCCGCCGGAGGCGCTGTGGCTGGAGATCGGCTTCGGCGGCGGCGAGCACCTCGCCGCCCAGGCGGCCGCGCATCCGGCCGTCGGCATCATCGGCGCCGAGCCCTTCGTCAACGGCGTGGTCAAGCTGCTGGCGGCGATCGAGGCGCGTGCGCTGCGCAACGTCCGCATCCGCGACGAGGACGTGACCGCCCTGCTGGCGCGCCTGCCGGATGCCTGCCTCGACCGGGTCTACCTGCTCTATCCCGATCCCTGGCCCAAGCGGCGGCAGCGCAAGCGCCGGTTCGTCTCCGACGCGTCGCTCGCCGAGATCGGCCGGGTCCTGAAGGACGGCGGCCTGTTCCGCTTCGCCAGCGACATCGACGACTATGCCGGCTGGACGCTCGTCCGGGCCGCGCGGTGCCCGGTCCTCGCCTGGACGGCGCGGGACGCGCGGGACTGGACGCGGCCGTTCCCGGGCTGGCCCGGCACGCGCTACGAGGCCAAGGCGCTGGCAGCGGGCCGCCGGCCCACCTATCTGGAATTCGCCCGCCGCCCCCGCTGAGAGCCCCCGCGGTCGGGTCGCGCGGGTGCCCGGTCGCCGCAGGCGGAGCGGAACGCCTTGCCACAGTCACGCTCGGGCGCCATCCTCAGGGCCCGCCGCGATCCGGGATCGTGGCGGGAGGGGGCTCATCTCCGGCGGGAGCGCGCCACGGCGCGTTCGAGGATTCTTCCGAGTGAATGAGAGGGTGGGTCAGGACCCGGCGGCGGAGGACCCGTTGCGCGCCGGCTTCGACGAGGCCGCGATCGGCCTCGCCGTGCTGTCGGCGGACGAGGCGAGGATCGTCGCCGCCAACCGGGCCCTGCACGATCTCGCCGGCTGGCCGCCCGGCACCCTGCCCGGGCGCGCGGCCGCCGAACTCCTGGGCGAGGGGCCGGAGGGGCTCCGGGACGGTCTCCAGGTCTGGCGCCGGGCGGACGGCACGCCCCTCGACGTGCGGGTCCGGCGCGCGGGCCGGACCCTGGCGGTCGAGACGGTCGACGTGGACGCGGCGGCCCATTCCGAGGCGAACCGCGAGGCCCTCGCGGCCGCCGGGCTCGGGGAATGGCGCTGGGACCGCGCGACCGGCCTCCTCACCCTGTCGCGCCGCGCCGCCCGCATCCTCGGGCGCCCGCCGGGCCGCTCCGTCTCGTGGGAGGAGCTGAAGACCGGCCTGTCGCCGGCGGAGCTCGCGCGCCTGAGCGCGCTGATCGCCGAGGCGGACGGGACCGACGAGCCCTACCAGTTCGACACGGCCACGACGGTGGCCGGGCGGACCGTGATCCTGCGGGTGCGGGGGCAGGCCGTGCCGGGCCCCGACGGCGCGCCGATCGGCATGGTCGGCGTCCTCCAGGACATCACAACGCGGGTCGAGGCCCGGGACGAGATCCTGTCCCGCGACCAGCGCCTGCGGGTCGCCACCACGGTCGCCCGGCTCGGCATCTTCGAGTGGCACATGCTCGAGGACCAGGCGATCTGGGAGAACGAGCACATGTACGAGATCTTCGGGCACGCGCCCGAGGACGGGACGATCGGCAAGACCGAGTTTCTCAACGACATCCTCCACCCGGACGACCGCCCCGCGGTCCGCCGGGCGATCTCCCAGGCGCTGCGGGAGGACGGGGACCTGCACATCAGCGGCCGGATCCGGCGCAAGTCCGACGGCGTGTGGCGCACGATCGACATGGCCGGCCGGTTCGAGCGCGACGCCCCCGGCCGCCTGCCGCGCCGCCTGATCGGCGTCGTCGCGGACGTGACCGACCGCCGGGTCGCGGAGGAGCGCCAGAGCCTGCTGATCCGCGAGCTGCACCACCGGGTCAAGAACACGCTGGCGACCGTCCAGGCCATCGTGGGCTCCACCGCGCGGACGGCGTCCAGCATCGAGAGCTTCTACGAGGCCTTCGTCGGGCGGATCAAATCCCTGGCGCACACGCACTCGGTGCTCACCGAGGACACGTGGCAGACGGCGTCGATCGCCAATCTCCTGCGCAACGAGCTGAAGCCCTACGCGGAGGTGGCGCCGGACGGCGCCGCCGAGGGGCGCATCAGCCTCGACGGGCCGGCGATCGACCTGCCCTCCGAGATCGCGGTGCCGATCGGCATGGCGATCCACGAGCTCACCACCAACGCGGCGAAGTACGGGGCCCTGTCGAACCGCACCGGCCGGGTGGCGGTGGAATGGTCCCTGGAGCCCGGCGGCCCGGCCGGGATCCTGCGGTTCTCCTGGCGCGAGACCGGCGGGCCGCCGGTCGCGCCGCCGAGCCGCCAGGGCTTCGGCTCGCGCCTGCTGCAGCGGGTCCTGATCACCCAGGTCCAGGCCGAGGTGACCACCGACTACGCCCCCGGGGGCTTCTCCCTGACCATGCGGGCCCCGATCCCGCCGCGCAACGACAGCCTCAACCCGCTGGTGTGACGCCGCGGCCGTCCCCGGGGCGGGTTCACGCCGCGCCGCGGGTTCCGGACTCGCCGCCGCCGTCCACGAAGGCCTTCAGCTCGTCGAGGGACGCGAAGGTGAAGCGGCCCTGCGGCGTCTCCGCCTCGATCGAGCCGTCCTCGAACATCACGTAGGTGTTGCCGCCGGAGGCGTAGCGCCCCACCACGGTGCGCGGGGTGGCCGGCGGGTCCGGCTCGGGCTCGGCGGGCGTGTCGAGGCTCGGGCGCAGGGCCGGTGGCTCCTCCGCGGCTGCCTTCTCGGGCTCTTCCCGCAGCGGCGGCTCGGGGGCGGCGAACAGGTCGTCCTCGGGCGCGATCGCGCGCTCGGTCGGCGCGTCCGGCTCGGGGCGGCGGTCCGCCTCCGGGACGAGGACGGGCGGGACCGCGTGCGCCGGCTCGGCCGGAACCGGCTTCGGCGCTTCGACCGCGCCGGGTTCCGAGAAGGGGGCGCGGGCCTCGTCGGCCCGGAGCTCCAGGCTCGGCTCGATCCGGGGCCGCTCGGGATCGAAGGACGGCTCGACCACCGACGGCACGATGAAGGCGGGCGCCGCCGGCAGGACCGGCGGCAGCCGGGTCCGGCCCTCGTCGACGGGGGCCGGTGCCGATGCCAGTGCCGGCGCCGCGGCGGGGGCCGGCCGCGCGCCGGCCGCCGGGGCGCGCCCGAGCGCGCGCTCCACCCGCCGGAACCCGAGCGCCACGACGCCGAGGCCGAGCAGCACCGCGCCCGACGAGGCCGCGACCGATCCCGCGATCACCATCGCGAGCCCGCTCTCCAGACGCACGTACGGGAAGCCCTGGATCACGGCGGCGCAGCCCCCGATGATCATGGCGGCGGCGAGCGCGAACAGCGCAGCGATCATGGTACTCTCTGACACGGGCCGGCTGACGGCCGGCGCTCAAGGCGTGCCGCACAGTAAGGCCTAGCCGTCATATTGCAAAACTCGGGACCGAGATGCCGGGGAAACCGGAATAGTCCGGATCTGCGCCGGCTATCTCCGGGTCGGCCGAGCCGCCGCGTGCCGGCGATCTGCGGAACTTCCCGCGCCGCCGTGGCGGAACGGCGTTGCCGTCCCGCGGCCACCGACTTACCTAGCGGGCTCTCGACTCGGGAGCCCCCGCCGGGGACGAGGCCGCCCCCTGCTAAGCGGAGATAGACGCGATGACCTTCACCCTGCCGGAACTGCCCTACGCCTACGACGCGCTGGGGCCGTACATGTCGAAGGAGACCCTCGAGTTCCACCACGACAAGCACCACAAGGCCTACGTCGACACGGGCAACAAGCTGCTTGAGGGCACGGATCTCCAGGGCAAGAGCGTCGAGGAGATCGTCAAGGCCGCCTACAACACGAATCAGCCGCTCTTCAACAACGCCGGCCAGCACTACAACCACATCCACTTCTGGCAGTGGATGAAGCCGAACGGCGGCGGCGCGATCCCGGGCGCGCTGGCCAAGAAGATCGACGAGGATCTCGGCGGCGCCGAGAAGTTCAAGGCGGACTTCATCCAGGCGGGCGTCGGCCAGTTCGGCTCGGGCTGGGCGTGGCTCGCCGTCAAGGACGGCAAGCTCGCGATCATGAAGACCCCGAACGGCGAGAACCCGCTGGTCCACGGCGCCAAGCCGATCCTCGGCGTCGACGTGTGGGAGCACTCCTACTACATCGACTACCGCAACCGCCGTCCCGACTACCTGAAGGCGTTCATCGAGAACCTCGTGAACTGGGAGCACGTGGAGAAGATGTACGCCGAGGCGACCCGCTGAGGCGTATCGCCGGTGCCGCGGATCCTGTGTCCGCGGCACCCTTGAGGTGGCGCACGAAACCGGCTCTTGATGCGCGCGACGCCGGCTGACCCGGTGCAGATGGGGCCGGCCATTTCCTCTCGATCGACACGCGCGACGCTTCGACCGTGCTCCCGCCCGCCCCCGTTGCGGGGGGAGGTGGTGGGCGAGCGCCCCAACCCATGATCCGCTCGATCCTGTCGGTCGGCGGCTGGACCCTGGTCTCCCGCGTCACCGGCTTCGCCCGCGACGTGGTCATGGCCGCCGTGATGGGCGCCGGGCCGCTGGCGGACGCCTTCGTGGTCGCCTTCCGGCTCCCGAACCATTTCCGCGCGATCTTCGGCGAGGGCGCGTTCAACACCGCCTTCGTGCCGGCCTATGCCGGGCTCGCGGAGGCCGGCGAGCCCGGGGCGGCGCACCGCTTCGCCGACCGCGTCTTCACCCTGATGCTGATCGTGCAGCTCGTGCTGCTCAACCTCGCCCTGCCGGCCATGCCCTGGGTGGTCCACGCCCTGGCGCCGGGCTTCGCCGAGGACGGCGAGCGCTTCCAGCTCGCCGTGGCGCTGACCCGCATCACCTTCCCGTACCTGCTGTTCATGACGCTGGTGACGCTGCTGTCGGGCATCCTGAACGCCCACCGGCACTTCGCCGTGGCGGCGGGCGCCCCGGTCCTGCTCAACCTCGCCATGCTGGCGGCCCTGGGGTTGAGCTTCCTGTTCCCGAACGCGGCCTACGCCGCCGCCTGGGGCGTCGCGGTCTCGGGCGTGCTCCAGTTCGGGCTGCTGTGGTGGGGCTGCCGCCGCGTCCGCGTGATGCCGGACCTCGCGGTGCCGCGCCTCGATCCCGCGCTCAAGCGCTTCTTCGTCGTGCTCGGGCCGGCGGTGATCGGCTCGGCCGGCTTCCAGATCGCGGCCTTCGCCGACACGATCATCGCGAGCTGGCTGCCCACCGGGGCGGTCTCGGCGCTCTACTACGCCGACCGGCTCTACCAGCTGCCCTTCGGCGTCATCGCCATCGCGGCCGGCACCGTGCTGCTGCCCGAGATGAGCCGCCGGATCGCGGCCGGCGACGTCGCCGGCGCCCACGCGGCCCAGAACCGGGCCGCGGGCTTCTCCCTGGCCCTCTCGGCGCCGTTCACCGTGGCGTTCCTGACCATCCCGGGCCTGATCATGGCGGCCCTGTTCCAGCGCGGCGCCTTCAGCGCCGAGGACGCGGCGCGGGCGGCCTCGGTGCTGGCGGCCTACGGCCTCGCGCTGCCGGCCGTCGTGCTGGTGCGCAGCGCCGTGGCGAGCTTCTACGCGCGCCAGGACACGAAGACGCCGCTCTGGGCCTCCCTGACCGCGATCGGCGTCAACGTCGCCCTGAAGCTGTGGCTCACCGGCCCCTACGGCGTCACCGGCCTCGCGCTCGCCACCGCGGTCGCCCAGTGGGTGAACCTGCTGCTGCTGCTCGTCCTGGCCAAGCGCCGGGACTGGACGGCGCCGGGGCGCACGCTCGGGCTCACCGTCGCGGGGGTGGCGATGGCCTGCCTCGGGCTCGCGGCGGTCGCCGTCTACGGCCAGGGGCTCGTCCAGGCGCTGGTGCCGGCCCTGCCGCACGGGCGCGACCTCGTCGTCCTGGCGGTGCTGGGGCTCGTCGGGGCCCTGGTCTACGGCGGCCTGCTGGCGGGCCTGCTGCACCTGTTCGGCCTGCGCCTGCGCCGGGCCTGAGTGACCCGGCCGGGCTCGCCGCCGCGCGGGTCCGGCCCCAGATCGGGCGAGAGCACCCAGTGAGGACCGCCATGACCGACGCACCGAATCCCCTCGCGGGCGTGAAGGCCGCGGTGTTCGACGCCTACGGAACGCTGTTCGACGTGAACGCCGCGGTCCAGCGCTACGCCGAGGCGGTGGGGCCGGACGCCGCCCACCTCTCCGAGGTCTGGCGCAACAAGCAGCTCGAGTACAGCTGGACCCTGTCGCTCATGGGCCAGTACGCCGCCTTCTGGGACCTCACCGTGCGGGCCCTCGACTACGCCCTGGCGGTCCACCCGAACGTCGATCCCGGCCTGCGCGAGCGGCTCCTCGACGCCTACCGGGACCTCGAGGCCTACCCGGAGGTCCCGGGCGTGCTGGCGGCCCTGCGCAAGCGCGGCATCCGCACCGCCGTCCTCACCAACGGCAACGCCGCCATGGTCGACCGGGCGGTCGCCTCCGCGGGGCTGGCCGACCACCTCGACGCGGTCCTCTCGGTGGACGACGCGCAGGTGTTCAAGACCCATCCCGACGCCTACCGGATCGCCCTGACCCGGCTGGCGGTGGGGCAGGGCGACGTGCTGTTCTGCTCGTCGAACCGCTGGGACGTGGCGGGGGCGGGGGCCTTCGGGTTCCGGACCGCCTGGGTCAACCGCAGGGGCCTGCCCGACGAGTACGCGGATCTGGCGCCCACGACGGTGGTGGGATCTCTCGACGGGCTGCTCTGAGGGAATCTGCGGCAGCCGCGTCCGGCGCGGGAAGTGCCCATTCCGTCCTTGCGAGCGCAGCGAAGCAATCCAGGGACACGGCTACTTCCGGGCAAAGCGCGCTGCCCTGGAGTTGCTTCGCTGCGCTCGCGAGGACGGCAGCGCCTCGCCTCAGGCCGGAGCGGCCGCGGGCCGCCTTATCCGGCACACAATTCAATTGGCCCACTTCGCGGATTCTTAATCCTCCCGGTGTTGGATCATCCTCAACACGAACGGGAGATGTTTCGCGTGTCCTTGAACGGTTCCTTCACGACGATCCGCGCTGGGGCCGCAGCCCTCGCGGTCACCCTGGTGCTCGGGGCGGTCGCCCCGGCCACCGCCCGCGACCAGACCGGCGCCATCGTCGGCGGCCTCGCGGCCGGCGTCGTCGGCGGCATGGTCGGCAGCGCCCTCGTCAACGGCGCGAACCAGCCGCCCCCGCCGCCGCCGGAGTACCGCCCGCGCCGGGTCGTGGTCGAGGAGCCCGAGACCATCGTGGTGCGCGAGCGCCGCGGCCCGATCTGCCACTACGAGCGCCGCAAGGAGTGGCTCGGCGACGGCGAGTTCACCTACCGCCGCGTCGAGGTCTGCGAGTAAATCGCGTCCGCGGTTATCGGACCGGCGCCGCGTCCCCCGGGGGCGCGGCGCGTCTCATTTCACGACCAGCCAGTCCTCGACCACGAGGGCGTCGAGGCCGGTGGTATAGAACATCAGGATCGCGTCCTCCGCGCCGTGGAGGATCGGCTTGCCCATCACGTTGAAGCTCGTGTTGAGCAGGATCGGCACGCCGGTGATCGCCGCGAAGGCGCCGATCAGGGCCGCGTAGGCCGGGTTGCGCGCCGCCGTGACGCTCTGGAGCCGGCCGGTGCCGTCTTCGTGCACCACCGCCGGCACCCGGGCGCGGACCGCCTCGCGCCAGACCAGGGTCCGCTCCATGTAGGGGCTGTCGGCGTAATCCTCGAACCAGTCCGGCCCAGCCTCCGCCAGGATCGACGGCGCGAACGGCCGGAACGCCTCCCGGTACTTCACCTTGGCGTTGAGCGCGTCCTTGGCGCCTTCCGGCCGCGGATCGGCCAGGATCGACCGGTTGCCGAGCGCCCGGGGCCCGAACTCCGCCCGGCCCTGCACCCAGCCGACGAGGCCGCCCTCGGCCAGGATCCGCGCCGCCGCGCGGGTCGCCTCCGCGTGGCCGACGCGCCGGGCCCGGGGCTCCTGCTCGGCGAGC
Organism: Methylobacterium sp. yr668; assembly: GCF_900116245.1. Taxonomy (NCBI): domain Bacteria; kingdom Pseudomonadati; phylum Pseudomonadota; class Alphaproteobacteria; order Hyphomicrobiales; family Methylobacteriaceae; genus Methylobacterium; species Methylobacterium sp. yr668. Next base: position 42,391 of record NZ_FOZY01000025.1, read on the forward strand.
CGCTCCATCGGCGCCGTGGAGACCCGCGAGCCGAGATAGGGCGTGAGCGGCCGGGCGGCGGGCGGCGGACCGGCCCAGTCCGGATGGTCCTCCGCGTAGGCGAGCCACGCCGCGCCGACCGCGTTGCCGTCGTCCGCCGGGGCCGAGGGCACGTGCAGCCGGGTGAAGCCGGACCGGCCGAGCACCCGGCCATTGTAGGAGGAGTTCAGCCCGCAGCCGCCCGCGATCACGAGGTTCTCGGACGGCGCCAGGGCCTCGGCCTCGGCCACCAGCGCGTCCATCAGCGTCGCGAACAGGTCCTGGCCGCAGCGGGCGAGGTCGGGCCAGCCGTTCTCCAGGGCATCGGCGGGGCGGCGGGCGCGGATCTCCGCGGCGACCGCCCGGATCGTCTCCGCGTCGGCGTAGCGCAGGCGGTGGCCCTCGACCGTGCAGAGCCGGCCGAGCAGGGCGGCGAGGTCCGGGTCGGGCCGGCCGTAGGGGGCGAGCCCCATGATCTTCCACTCCTCGCCCTTCACCTGATCGAAGCCGGCGAGGTCGGTGATCAGCCCGTACAGGAAGCCCAGCGAGCCGCGCCCGCGGTGGCGGCGCAGCTCCGTGATCCGGCCGCCCTCCAGGCGGTAGATCGCCGCCGCACCGGTCTCGCCCATGCCGTCGACCACCAGGGCGGTGGCCGTCTCGAACGGGCTGCCCCAGAGGCCGTAGGCGGCGTGGCACAGGTGGTGCGGGTAGCGCCGCTGCCCGGCGATCGTCGCCCGGGGCGCCGCGCCGGTGATCCGCGCCTCCTGGTTCAGGGCCAGCAGGGTGCCGTGGCCGGCCCGCTCCTGGGCGCCGTGGAGGTCGGCGATGAACACCCGCTCGGCCTGCTCGGGCACGAAGGAGCGGTTGAGCGCCGTGGTGTGGGTGGCGAGCGCCATCAGGTCGAAGGCCCCGGCGCCGGCCTGGCCGCGCAGGAAGTCGGTGAATTGCGGGCCCCAGGTCGAGGCGACGACGAGTTCCGAGCCCGGCGGGACGTGCGCCTTCAGCAGTGCGGCCATCTGCGACGGGGCGTCCGGCTCGCAGTTCGGCGCGCGCTTGTACTGCAGGGCGCGCTCCGCCGCCTCGGCGAAGAGCAGGGTGCCGTCGGGCCCGACCAGGGCGAGGGCCGGGTCGTGGAAGGTGGTGGCGAGGCCGAGATAGAAGCGCATGCCCACGGGGGGTAGCGCATTTTCGCGCCGGACGGAGCCCGGCACGTGGAAGAGGTGCCGTCCTTGCGCCGCCGTCATTGCGAGCGGAGCGAAGCAATCTAGACGGCGCCACGCTTCCCGATGTTCCGCTGCACTGGGTTGCTTCGCTGCGCTCGCAATGACGAAGCGCGCCGCCCGCTAGTGCGGGGCGACGCGGCGCTTCGCGACGAGGAGGATCGCCGTGCCGGCGAGTCCCGACAGGGCCGAGCCCGCGAGCACGCCGAGCTTCACGGCGGTCTCGTGCTGCGGGTCCGGGAAGGCGAGGCCGCCGATGAACAGGCTCATGGTGAAGCCGATGCCGCACAGGACCGCGACCCCGTAGACCTGCCCCCAGCCGGCCCCGGCCGGGCGCTTGGCCCATCCCAGCGCCACGGCCAGCCGCAGGCTCGCGAACACGCCGGCCTGCTTGCCGAGGAACAGGCCCGCCGCGATGCCGAGCGTCACCGGCTGGAGCAGGGCCTCGGGGGTGAGGCCGGAGAGGTCCACGCCGGCATTGGCGAAGCCGAAGACCGGGACCACCCCGTAGGTGATCCAGGGGGCGAGGGCGTGCTCCAGCCGGTGCAGGGGCGAGTGCGCGTCCTCCGGCCGGCCCGGGCTGACCCGGATCGGGATCGTGAGCGCGAGCAGCACGCCCGCGATCGTCGCGTGGATCCCGGAGCGCAGCACGAGGACCCACAGCACCACGCCGAGGAGCCCGTAGGCCGGGAGCCACCCGATCCCCGCCCGGTTGAGGCCGTAGAGGGCGGCCAGCACCGCGGCGGCGAGCGTCAGCATGGTGAGGTCGAGGCCGGAGCTGTAGAACAGCGCGATCACCACCACGGCGCCGAGGTCGTCGACGATGGCGACCGCGCTGAGGAAGATCTTGAGGGAGACCGGCACCCGCGACCCGAGGAGCGCGAGGACGCCCAGCGCGAAGGCGATGTCGGTGGCGGCCGGGATCGCCCAGCCCCGCAGGGTGCCGGCGCCGAGATTGGCGAGCGCGTAGAATGCGGCCGGCACCGCCATGCCGCCGAGCGCGGCGAATCCCGGCAGGACCCGGTCGGGCCAGGTCCGCAACTGCCCGTCGAGGGCCTCGCGCTTGATCTCCAGGCCGACCAGCAGGAAGAACCCGGCCATCAGGCCGTCGTTGATCCAGTGCTGCACGCTCATCGGGCCGAGTTCGGCGTGGAGGGCGTGCGCGTAGGTGTCCGCGAGCGGCCCGTTGGCGACGACCAGCGCCAGGGCCGCCGCCGCCATCAGGATCAGCCCGCCCGCCGCCTCGCCGGCGAGCAGCGTGCGGATGATCGAGAGGGGGCGGGGCCTCCGCCTCGGAGGGGCGCGGTCAGGGGCGGGCGAGGTCATCGCGACACGCCTTGCCGCGCATCGGAGACGCGCGCAACCGCGCGGCCGCGACCGTTACGACGTCCGCCCCAGGGCCGCGCGGATCAGCGCCAGCCCGTCCGGGCTCGACCACGCGGCCGGCCCCTTCATCACCCCGATCGTGCAGCCCTGCGCGTCGACCAGCATCGTGGTCGGCAGGCCGGGCGACTGCGTGTCGCGCTGGAGGATCGGCAGCACGCGGCCGCCGGGATCGGCGTAGAAGGCGAGGTCGTGGATGCCCGCCTGCTTCAGCCATTCCGACGGCTTCTCGAGGTTGCGCGTGTCGACGTTGATCGCGACGACCTGGAAATCGGGGCCGCCGAGCTGCGCCTGGAGCCGGTCGAGGGCCGGCATCTCGGCCTTGCAGGGCGCGCACCACGTCGCCCAGAGATTCACGAGGAGCAGCCGGCCCCTGAGGTCGGCGAGGCCGGTCTCGGCGCCGTCCGGCCCCTTGAACCGGATGTCCGGCGCGGGCCGGGCCTGCTGCGGGGCCTGCATGGCGGCGACCTCGCCCTTCGCGGCCGCATCGACCCGGGCGAGCGCCGGCTTGGCGGCGGCGCAGGGCTGAAGGGCGCCGCCCGTGTTGCCGGGCAGGAGACCGCTCCCGTATAGGGCGAGGCCGAGGACGGCGAGCGCGGCGACGCCCGCGCCGGCCAGGATGGGCGTGCGGCCGGGCATCAGGCTCGGGCCTCGGGACGGTCAGGGCGCGGAAGGATCGACATGAGCAACCGGATGTGGGGCGGCCGCTTCGCGAGCGGCCCGGCGGAGATCATGGAGGAGATCAACGCCTCCATCGGATTCGACAAGCGCCTCGCGCCCCAGGATATCCGCGGCTCGCTGGCGCATGTGGCGATGCTGGGCCAAGCCGGCATCCTGCCGGCGGAGGATGTGGCCGCGATCGAGGCCGGGCTCAAGTCCGTGCGCGACGAGATCGAGGGCGGCACCTTCGCGTTCAAGCGCGAGCTCGAGGACATCCACATGTCGGTGGAGAGCCGGCTGACCGAGATCGTCGGCCCGGCCGCCGGCCGCCTGCACACGGCGCGCTCGCGCAACGACCAGGTCGCCACCGACATGAAGCTCTGGGTGCGCGACACCCTCGATTCCCTCGACCAGCAGGCCGCCGACCTGCAGCGCGCCCTCAGCCAGGCGGCGCTGAAGCACGCCGGCACCGTGATGCCGGGCTTCACCCATCTCCAGTCGGCCCAGCCGGTGACCTTCGGCCACCACTGCCTCGCCTACGTCGAGATGCTGGCCCGCGACCGGGGCCGATTCCGCGACGCCCGGGCGCGGCTCAACGAGTGCCCGCTCGGCGCCGCGGCGCTCGCCGGCACCTCCTTCCCGATCGACCGGCACGCCACGGCGGCGGCCCTCGGCTTCGACCGGCCGACCGCCAACTCCCTCGATTCGGTCGCCGACCGCGACTTCGCCCTGGAGGCGCTGGCGGCGGCCTCGATCTGCGCCGTGCACCTGTCGCGCTTCGCCGAGGAGCTGGTGGTCTGGACCTCGGCCCAGTTCAACTTCGTGCGGCTGTCGGACGGGTTCACCACCGGCTCGTCGATCATGCCGCAGAAGCGCAACCCCGACGCCGCCGAGCTGGTGCGCGCGAAGAGCGGCCGGATCATCGGCGCGCTGACCGGCCTGCTCATCGTCATGAAGGGCCTGCCGCTCGCCTACTCGAAGGACATGCAGGAGGACAAGGAGGGCACGTTCGACGCCCTCCAGGCCCTGTCCCTGTGCCTCGCCGCCATGACCGGCATGGTGAAGGACCTGGAGCCCAACGCCGAAGTGCTCGGCCGCGCCGCCGGCTCCGGCTACGCCACCGCCACCGACCTCGCCGACTGGCTGGTGCGCGAGCTCGGGCTGCCGTTCCGTCAGGCGCACCACGTCACCGGCCGCCTCGTCGGCGCGGCCTCCGCCAAGGGCGTCGGGCTCGAAGAGCTGTCGCTACCCGAGATGCAGGAGGCGGAGCCGCGGATCACCGAGGCGGTCTACGCGGTGCTGGGCGTCGAGAACTCGGTGGCGAGCCGCACCAGCTACGGCGGCACCGCGCCCGACAACGTCCGGCGCCAGGCGCAGGCCTGGATCGAGCGGCTGGGCTGAGCCGCCGCGGCCGACGGCGACCGGCGCCGGCTGGCGCCTCGCGCCGCTAGCCCCTGAGGGTTGCCGGGGGCCTGCGGCCCGCCGCTCCGACCGTGGGGTGGCCCCCCGGTCGCCTCGGATCGGGTAACGGGCCCCCGCTCATCCACAGGACCGTTCAAAATTGTGCATTGCAACCCTCGGCCCACCCGCGCGTTCACCGTCTGGCTAAGTCCGCTCAGCTACAAGCTTCGCCGTCTGGATCGGAGTTCGCAGGATGCCTGTCGAGAGTTGGCTGAACACGGAGGAGGTGCCGGATTTCGCGGCGCACGCCACGGCGATGATCGACGCCGCCCTGACCGGTTCCGGCCTGACGCGCGAGTCCTACTGGGCCGCCGTGCGCAAGGGCTACAACACCCCCTACAACGATCCGCCCCGCAAGGCCGCTCCGCCGGTCCGGCCGAACGCGATCGCGGTGCCCGCCGGCCCGGCGGTCGAGGCGCTGCCGGTCCCGGCCGGCGTCATCGCGGCCCGGGCGACGGAAGCCCGCGCCGTCTGATTGTCGACGGATCCCGCCTCGCCATCTTGCCGACGTTTTACGCAAGCTTCACTAATCCCGAACCCCGGTCCGGCTCCTGACGGAGCCGCCCGTCGTCAGGAAGTGAAGATGGTCCGCGTCCCCCGCTCGCTCCCGGTCGGAGCTCTCGCCCTGCTCGCCTCCGGGCTGGTTACCGGCCTCGTCGGAGGTGTGCTCGGCGGGACTTGCCTGGTCGCGACGGCGGCCCACGCCCAGGACGCGGCGGCGGCCCCGGACGCCGGCGGTGGCGACGCGGCCCCGTCGCGGCGCGGGCGGCGGCACGGCCGCGAGCGGAGCAAGCGCGCCGAGAAGAAGACCGCGACCCCGCCGGGGATGCAGCAGGCCACCCCGGTGGCGATCTTCGGCGACTGGAACGTGTTCGTGAACGGCGACGGCCGCAACAAGCTCTGCTACGCGATCGCGCAGCCGCAGACGCGCTCGCCCAAGACCCTGAAGCGCGACACCGCCTACCTGTTCGTGAGCGTGCGCAAGGGCGAGAACATCCAGAACGAGGTGGCGGTGATGCTGGGCTTCCCGTCGAAGCCCGCGGCCTCCCAGGTCAAGCCCGGCTCCGCGGCCGCGCCGACCGACCCGAGCCTCAACCTCGGCGCCAGCCGCTACGGCCTCGTGGTCAAGGACGGCAATGCGTGGCTGCAGAACCCCGCCGAGGAGGCGCGGGTCGTCTCCGAGATGAGCGCCCGCAACCCGAAGATCATCATCAAGGCCACGTCGCTGCGCGGGAACCCGACGAGCGACGAGTACGCGCTCGGCGGATTCGCGGAGGCCATGAAGCGCACCCGGGACGAGTGCAGCAAGTAGCGGGCGGGTCAGGCCCGCCGCAGCGCGGGCCGGTGCGCACGGTCGGGGGGCCGGGTCCGGGCGCTCATGCGCGCGCGGGCCGCGCGGGCGGCCTGCTCGGCCGTGCGGAATACGGCGCCGTCGAGCCCGTCGAAATCGCGCGCGGACGAGAAGAACCGGACGCCGCGCCCCTCGGGGACGGCGATCCCGGCGGTGACCTCACCGATCTCGATCACCCGGGCGGGTTCGCTGGGGCCGAGGGCCGGGTCCGCGAGGTCGGGGCGGTCTTCGGGTTTGTACTCTGCGAGGCTGTGCATCGGATCGGGAACTCCCTGGGCCGGCCGGTCGCCGTGCCGGATCGCGTTGGCTGCTGCGGAGGATCGACGGGGCTCAGCGTCGACAGCGCCGGCGGGCGGCGGGGCAGCAGGGGGCGATCGGGAGCGGGTATCGAAGGGACGATGTGCGAGTGACCATCGGACGTCCTCCAGACTGAAGGACCGCGCGGCGCGGGGCCGGCGCAGTGCTTTAGCGTTTGATCACGCGGCGCAAGCTACGCTTCTCAAAGGACCGCGGCCTGTCCTGTCGCGCACCCGAAGTGCGCGGCCGGGCCGGCACCCCTGAAGATGGGCGCGGCACGGCGCACCGTCAACGGAACGGACTTCCGATTTCGAGGGCCGGCCTGGCAGGAAGCCGGTCCCGGGCGCGCGTCCGGGAGGCGGATCGTTCAGGCCGCGGCGATCACCGCGGCGAGGTCGGAGAAGTCCGAGAAGATCCGGGCCGCGCCGGCCTCCGCGAGCCCGGCGCCCGCCGGGTCGTGACCCCAGTGGCCGCCGCCCGTGAAGCCCGCGACCCGCATGCCGGCGCTCCGGGCCGCCGTGACCCCGGGAACGCTGTCCTCGATCACGAGGCAGGCCGCCGGAGCGACGCCCATCCGCTCGGCGGCGAACAGGAACAGGTCGGGGAAGGGCTTGCCCCGCGCCACCTGCGCCGAGGAGAAGACGCGGTCGCCGAACAGGGGGAGCAGCCCGGTCAGCGTCAGGGAGTGGCGCAGCCGCACCGGATCGCTGCTCGACGCGACGCAGACCGGCAGGCCCACGGCGGCGACCGCCTCGGCGACGCCGCGCATCGCCCGCAACTCTGCGTCGAACAGCGCCAGGGTCTCGGCCTTCACCGCCTCGACGAAGCCGTCCGGGGCGGTGACGCCGTAGTCGCGGGCGATATGCGCCATGATCGAGGGCATCGCGGTGCCGGTGAAGCGCGCCCGCACGGTGGCGAAGTCGATGTCCACGCCGATCCGGTTGAGCCCGGCCGTCAGGCAGGCGAGGCTCAGGGGCTCGCTGTCCACGAGGACGCCGTCGCAATCGAAGATCACGAGGCCGAGATTCGTCGCGCGCGCGTCCAAGGTCGACCGTTCCCGCACGGCCCGCCGCCGCCGGGCGACCCTGTGGCACGGGCCCGAGGGCCCCGCAACCGCGCGGATCGACGCTCGCCCCGGGCGCTTGCACCTTGCGGCGCGGCCCCATACTCCCGGGGCGGGCGCGCCGATCCGGCACCCACGGCCCGTAAGGCAAGGCTCAGAAGGCCCCGCGATGTTCCGCTTCCTGGCCCGCGTCCTGGGCTTCCTGCTGATGGCCGGCGGCTTCGTCGCGCTGGTCTACGACGGCGCCCGCTCCATCGCCAACAACGGGCTGCGGGTGACGCCGCTCTCCGACGTGATCGCCACCCTGTTCAAGGACAAGGCCAGCGCCCTCCAGGGCAGCGTGGAGGGGGCGGCGCCCTGGCTCTGGCACATCCTGGGCCTGCCGCTCACCCTGGCGCCGGCCTCCCTGATCGGCCTCGGCCTCGGCGCGGTCCTGCTCTGGCTCGGCCAGCCGGGCCGCGAGCCGATCGGGTTCCTGACGAAGCCCTGATCCGACGAAGCCCTGATCCTCCGGGCGGGCTAGCGGGCCGCGAGCTTGGCCTCGGCCTCGGCCAGGGCGGCCTTCAGCCGCTCGATCTCGGCGGTCAGCGCGTAGTGCTCGCTGACGTCGAGCTGCGAGGCGAAGAAGTAGACCACCCGTCCCGCCTCGTCCCGCACCGGGCCGACGTAGAGGGCGTTCTGGAAGGTCGAGCCGTCCCTGCGGTAGTTGAGGAGGTCGACCCGGATATCCTCCTCCCGCCGGACGGCCGCGCGGAGGCGGTCGACGGCCGCCGCCTCGGTGTCGGGCCCCTGCAGGAAGCGGCAATTGCGGCCGACCACCTCCATCCGGGTGTAGCCGGTGAGTTTCAGGAAGGCGTCGTTCACGAAGACGATCGGGTTATCGTGCTGGGCCGGATCGGTGATGATCATCGGCATCCGGGTCGCCCGCACGGCGGCCGCGAAGGGATCGCCCCGGTGCGCCTCCGCCTTGAGGTCGTCCGGCACGTGGCTCGTGGCGGTCCCGCCCGTCTCCATCCGGATCAGCCCCTCACAGCGTCGCGCAGGGCGGCCGTCCGACCCGCGTCGTCGGGGCACCAAGCCGGAATTTGCCCGCGCGGTCCAGTCTCTCGCGGCGCGGTTCGCGGAGGGCGGGCGCCGAACGTCGTCCGGCGGTCCCTGCCTTCCCGTATCGGGCGGCGCCCGAGACCGGGAGGCGGGCCGCTGGCGCACCGCTTCGCGGGGGCCTGCCACCAGCAGGCCCCGGCCAAGAAGCTGGCCAAGAACCGGGCCAAGAACTCGGCCGGCTGTTGCGACCCGGTGGGAACCGGCGGCGCCGCCCGAGCCTCACGGGCTCCGGCCGTCGGGCCGCGTCTGCGGGCCCGGCGCCGGGGCGCCAGCGGCGCCGCCCCGCAGGGGCGGCGTGCTGTTCGGGCTGCGCAGCACGATCAGGACGCTGCCGAGGACCGAGAGGGCGAGGGCGGTCGCGAGGAGGATGAAGAGCCAGCGGGGCATCCGGGGCGGTTAGCACATCGGAGCCGGCGCGCCGAGCGGCCCGGCCGGTGACGGACCGAACCAGCGGCCCACCGCCTCCCGCAGGCCGTCGAGGGCGGTTGCCGCGCCCGTCCAGGCGACGCAGCCGTCGGGGCGGACCAGCGTCGAGGGCCCGTCCGGGACCGCCACGCAGGTCACCCGGCCCGTCGCCGCGGCGACCATCCGGGAGGCCGCGCCGTCGGCGCTGCCGTCGACGAGGAGGCCCCGGCCGTCCTGCATCGCACCGTAGAGCGTCGCGCCGCCGGCGCCGAGCGGCCCGTCGCCGGCCATCCGGCCGACCGCGTCCTCGGGCGAGCCGAGATCGTACCGGGAGTTCAGGCCGCGCATCAGGCCGCCGAGGATCCGGCTGACCTCGTCGCTCTCCAGGAGCCGCGCCATCAGGTCGCGCAGCGCGCCCGATTGCGGATCGGGCCGCAGGATCGCCGCCTGGGCGCGGGTGTTGGCCGTGACGGCCTCGGCCACCGGGCGCCGCTCGGCCGTGTAGGTGTCGAGCAGGGTCTCGGGCATCTCCCCGCGCAGCACGGCGGCGAGCTTCCAGCCGAGATTGGCGGCGTCGCCCAGGCCGAGGCTCAGGCCCTGGCCGCCGAAGGGCGCGTGGACATGCGCCGCGTCGCCGGCGAGCAGCACGCGGCCCCGGCGGTAGGTGTCGACGAGGCGCGTGTTGTCGGCCCACCGGTTCGCGACCGCGACCCGGGCGACGCGGACGTCCGTGCCGCTGACCCGGCGCAGCGCGGTCTCGATCTCGTCGCGCGTGACGGGCGCCTGCCGGTCGGCCGGCGGGCCGCTGAAATCCAGCATGAACAGGCGGCGCGGGAACGGCCCGTGGCCGTAGACGCCCCCCGGCCCGCGGTGCCAGCCGACCGGCAGCGCGCCGGCGGGATCGTCGAGATCGGCGATCGCCTGGTACATGGTGAGCGTCGGCGGCGTGCCGGGGAAGGCGAAGCCGGCCATCTTGCGGACCGCGCTGCGGCCGCCGTCGCAGCCGACGAGATAGGCGCAGCGGACGCGCGCGTCGCCCGTCGGCGCGGTCCAGGCCACCTCGACCCTGTCGGCCGCCTCCGTGAAGCCCGTGAGCGTGCAGCCGCGGCGCAGGTCGATCCCGAGCGCCGCGGCGCGGTCGAGCAGCATGGCTTCGAGGCTCTGCTGATCGACCGCGCGCATGCGCCGGTCCGGCTCCGCCTGCGGGCCGCGGCGGATGAACAGGAAGCCGAAATGGCCGCTGAACTGCGCCCCACGCGGGCCGCCGCCGACCTGACCCGGCAGGCGGTCCATCGCCGCGAGGCTCCGCGCCTCGGCGGCCTCGATCGCCGCGCCCATCCCCCGCCGCTGCAGCGCCTCGACGCCCAGGGGGCCGAGCCCCAGCGCCTTGATGGTGGTGCTCGGCTCGGTGAGGCGCTCCAGCACCCGGACGCGCGCGCCCCCGAGGGTCAGCTCGATGGCTGTGAAGAGCCCGACCGGACCGGCTCCAACCACGACGACGTCGACAGGCTCATCCATGGACTTAATCGATTTCTATACTCAGTCCATGAATGGATGCGGTATGAGGCGGCGCATGTCAACGCCTCCCGACCGCCGGTCCCGCAAGCGCCTCGCCACCCGGCAGGCCATCTCCAACGCCGCCACGCGGCTGTTCCTGGAGCGCGGCTTCGACGCCGTGACGGTGGATGAGATCGCGGCGGCTGCCGATGTCGGCCGGATGACCGTGTTCAACCATTTCCCCCGCAAGGAGGACATGTTCTACGACCGCGATGAGGAGGGGCGCGCACTCCTGCGCGAGACCCTGCGGCAGCGCGATCCCCGGGTCGCGCCGGTCGAGACGCTCCGCCAGCTGGCGCACCGGCTGGTGACGGGCCGGAACCCGGTCGTGGAATTCTCGGCGCGCAGCGGCGCCTTCGTCGCGACGGCGGCCGGGAGCGAGACGCTCAAGGCCCGGGCCCGGGCGATCCGGGACGAACTCGCGGGCGTGGTGCGGGTCGCGCTCGCCGAATCCGTCGGGCGCGGGCCGGACGATCCCGACGCCGACCTGGCGGCCGGCCTGCTGCTGGCGACCTGGAGCGTGGCCTTCCTCCGGGCGCACCGGACCTTCCGGGCGACGCGGCGGACGGAGGCGGCGAATGCCGCCTTCCTGGCGGTCATCGACCGGGGGACGGCCGGCCTCGCGGCGGCGCTGGCCGGCACGCCCTACGCGGAGGCGGCCGCGCCCTGAGCGGCGACCATCCCCGGGGGCCCGGCCTACGGTGCCTTCAGCACCGCCCGGCAGGCGGCGGGCAGCGCCGCCATGGTCATGGCGGGCTTGGCCTTCGGCGGCGTCTTCGGGGGCTTCGGGTGGAGCACCGCGTCCGAGAACCAGTAGCTGAGGTCCTCGCAGCCGTCGCCCGGCGGCGGCGCGCCCTGGGGCTGGCAATCCTCCTGGCCGGCCGGGCAGGAAAGCCGGATATGGTAGTGGTAATTGTGCCCGTACATCGGGCGGACCTTGGACATCCAGCGGCTGCCCGCGGCGTCGCGGCAGAGGGCCTTCTTGATCGCCGCGTTGACGAAGATGCGCTCCACCTCCGGCTGCTCGGCGGTGATCTTGATCAGCTGCAGGTGCGTGGGCGTCCAGACCTGGGGATCGATGTCGAGGCGGTCGCGGCGGACCATGTCGGTGGCCGAGGTCTCCTCGCGCTCCGCCCGGCTCATGCGGTGGTCGGGCATCGGCGTCAGCCAGACGTCGGCGTCGATGCCGATCTGGTGCGAGGCGTGGCCGGTGATCATCGGGCCGCCGCGGGGCTGGGCCATGTCGCCCACGAGGAGGCCGGGCCAGCCGACCCGGGCGGCCTTCTGCGACAGCCGCTCGATGAAGTCGACGAGGTAGGGCGTGCCCCACATCCGGTTGCGGGACGGGCGCATGACCTGCCAGTTCGGCCCGTCGAGCGGCAGCGCCTCGCCGCCGGCGAAGCAGCCCTTGGCGTAGAAGCCGTAGATGTGGGCCGGACCGGAGGACGCCTTGGTGACCCGCCCGAACAGGGCCTTGGCGGGCGTCGAGGGCGCGTCCGGATGCTCCAGGGGCGGCAGCGGCTTCGGATTGACGCTGCCGCGATCCTGGGCCTGCGCGGCGGCGGGCAGGAGCAGGGCGGCGAGCGCGAGGCTCTGGGCGAAACGCGGCATCGGCATGCGGGGGCTGTTCGTCCGGCTGGAGAGGGCGGGCGCGGGCGCCCGCCGGAACGTGGCCCAGGGGCGGGGCGTTTTTCGGGCAGACGGCGCGCGTCGCGCGGAAACGGTCGGGAGGCGGCGATGACGGCCACGGGAACGGGAACGGGAACGGACACCGGTCAGCCCGGCACGGCGAACCCGGCCGGCCGGGAGCCCCGCCGCCTGATCGCCAGCGATCGGGTCATCGGGACGGATGTCCGCCGGCCCGACGGGACACGGGTCGGACGGATCGAGCGGCTGATGCTCGACAAGGTCTCGGGCCGGGTCGCCTACGCGGTGATGAGCTTCGGCGGGTTCCTGGGCCTTGGCGAGGACTTCTACACGCTGCCCTGGTCGGTGCTGCGGTTCGAGCCGCAGCAGGACGCCTACGTGGTCGACATCACCGAGGCGCAGCTGCGCGCCGCCCCGGCCCGCACCCCCGAGGGCACCGATCCGGCCGCGGACGGCGCCTGGGAGGAGCAGATCCACCGCTACTACGACGCGGCGCCCTATTGGGGCATCTAGGCGGCGCCGCGACCGTCTGCGGGTCTCAGCGGACGTGGCGGGTCACCGGCCCGCACCAGCCGGGCAGGTAGTCGGCGTCCTTGGACTTGGCCAGCGACATCGCCCGCTCCAGGGCCGAGGAGAAGTCGTTCTCGATCCGCTTCTCCTTGATGTTCCGCCGCAGGAAGTCGGCCCAGAGAAACTCGCTGAACGGCGTCGTGTCCTTCGCGAAGCCGCCGGCCCGGCGCAACTCGCCGGCGAGGCTGCGATAGGGGTCGTCCACCAGGGCGTCGACGGATTTCGGGATGTCGTCGAAGTGCTGGCGCACGCCGTCGGCGTCGTAGGGATGGGTCCAGGATTTGTGGTCGCAGACCGTCCAGAACGCGTCCTTGTCGAGGTAGTGCAGGTCGGCCACCACGGTGACGAGCACGTTCTCGACGCCCTCCTCGTGCAGGGCGCGGGAGAGGTGGTGGTGATCGATGATGTAGTGGCGCTTCTTCGGCCCGAGCAGCGTCGGGATCATGTGGGCGCCGAGGAATTCCTTCTTCTTCTCGCCGTCGTACTCCCGCCAGCGCCGCCGCTTCTCCGCCACTTCCCGGTAGCCCACGGTCATCTGCGTCGGGCGCAGCTCCGCGATCGGGATGGTCTTGAGCAGCGGCTCTCTACTGGCCATGGGGTCTCCTTCGTGCGTGGATTTGTCACGCGATCGTCAGACACCTATTCAGGATCGGGAGAGCGGCCAGGGCGTGCGGCGCTCACGTTTCCGGCATCGCGCGGACGGCCTCCAGCACGAACACGCGGATCGCCGAGGACAGGTTCTGGCCGTCGCGGCCGGCGTCGATGTGCCCGATGAGGGCCTGGACCGACTGGCCCCGCGCCTCCGCGATCGCCCGTAGGGCCGCCCAGAACGGGTCCTCCAGGGACACGCTGGTCCGGTGGCCGGCGATCATCACGGAGCGCTTGGTGATGCCCGGGCTCATGGCGAGGCGGCTGCGCGTCCCGTCCTCGCGAGCGGAGCGAAGCGATCCAGGGCAGCGCGACCCTGGTCGGCGTGGCGCGACTGGATCGCTTCGCTCCGCTCGCAAGGACGGTGGGGCTGCTGCATCCGGATTTGCTCTCAGTCTGCCGGATCGGGCTCGCCCCGCTCCAGGCGGTGGCCCTCGTGCCGCTCGGTCTCCAGGGCCTTGCGGCGCTGCTGGAGGGTCCTGGCCTTCTTCGGCTGCCCGAAGGCGATCCGGTTGGCCTCGGCCTTCGTGTCGGCCTCGGCGCGGGCCTTCGCCTTGCGGACCTGACGCAGGTTGATGATCTCGGCCATGGATCGCCTCCCGGCAATGGCGGCCGGCGCAGGACACCCGCGCCGGCCAAATACCCAAGAAACTAATCGGCGCTGGGGGCCAGCATGGTCTCCGGCCGCACCACGCGCTCGAACTCCGCCTCGGTCACGTAGCCGAGGCGCAGGGCCTCCTCCTTGAGGGTCGTGCCGTTCTTGTGCGCGGTCTTGGCGATCTCGGCGGCCTTGTCGTAGCCGATCGAGGGGGCGAGCGCGGTGACCAGCATGAGCGACCGGCTCATCAGGTCGGCGATCTTGTCCTCGTTGGCCTTGATGCCGACGACGCAATTGTCGGTGAAGCTCACCGCCGCGTCGGCGAGCAGGCGGATCGACTGCAGCACCGCGTTGGCGATCACAGGCTTGAACACGTTGAGCTCGAAATTGCCCTGGGAGCCGGCGAAGCTCACCGTGGTGCCGTTGCCGATCACCTGGGCGCAGACCATCGTCAGGGCCTCGCACTGGGTCGGGTTGACCTTGCCGGGCATGATCGACGAGCCGGGCTCGTTCTCGGGGAGCGACAGCTCGCCGAGGCCGGAGCGCGGGCCCGAGCCGAGGAAGCGGATGTCCTGGGCGATCTTGAACAGGCCGGCGGCGAGCGCCGAGAGGGCGCCCTGCGTGAACACCAGGGCGTCGTGGGTCGCGAGCGCCTCGAACTTGTTCTCGGCCGACGTGAAGGGCAGGCCGGTCAGCTCGGCGACCTTGGCGGCGAAGCGCTCGGCGAATTCCGGATGGGCGTTGAGGCCGGTGCCGACCGCCGTGCCGCCCTGGGCGAGCGCCAGCACCCCCGGCAGGGTCGCGGCGACCCGCGAGCCGCCGAGGGCGACCTGCGCGACGTAGCCGGAGAATTCCTGGCCGAGGGAGACCGGCGTCGCGTCCTGCAGGTGGGTGCGCCCGATCTTGACGATCGCGTCGAAGGCCTTGGCCTTGGCGTCGAGGGCGGCGTGGAGGTGGGAGAGCGCCGGCAGCAGGCGGCCCTGGATCTCGCGGGCCACCGCGATGTGCATGGCGGTGGGGAAGGTGTCGTTGGACGACTGGCCGCGGTTGCAATGGTCGTTCGGGTGGACCGGCGACTTGCCGCCGCGCTGGCCGCCCAGGCGCTCGTTGGCGAGGCTGGCGATCACCTCGTTGGCGTTCATGTTCGACTGCGTGCCCGAGCCGGTCTGGTAGATGACGAGCGGGAACTCGTCGTCGTGGCGGCCCTCCACGACCTCGGCGGCCGAGGCCGCGATGGCGTCGGCGAGCTTCGGGTCGAGGGCGCCGAGATCCTTGTTCACCAGGGCGGCGGCCTGCTTCACCACCCCAAGGGCGTGGACGAGCGGCGCCGGCATCCGGTCGGTGCCGATCTTGAAGTTCTGGATCGAGCGCTGCGTCTGCGCGCCCCAGTAGCGGTGGGCCGGGACCTCGATCGGACCGAAGGTGTCGGACTCGGTGCGGGTGGCGGTCTCGGTGGGCGACATCGTGGCCTCTACGTCTGGTGCAGTGCGGTGCCTACTTAAATGAGGCGCGGGTGAATCGCGATGCCGGTTTTCCCCGGCGCGCCGACAAGGGCGGGGCTCTGTTCCCGCCGGACAAGGAGCCGATGAGCGCCACGATCGATCTCTCCGAACCGATGGCCGGCACCCGGTTCCGCCCCGTCGTGCCGCCGCCGCTGAAGGAGCCGCTCGGCTTGTTCGAGTTCCTGCGGGCGGCGCGCAAGAACCCGATCACCACCTGGATGGACGCGCATTTCAAGCTGCCGGTCGTGGCGGCCGAGGGCGCGATGGGCCGGATCACCCTGGTGAGCGACCCGGCGCTGATCCGCTACCTGCTCATCGAGAACCCCGACGGCTACCGCAAGGACGACCTCCAGCGCCGCGTGCTGGCCCCGGGGCTCGGCAACGGCCTGCTCAGTGCCGAGGGCGACGAGTGGCGGCTCCAGCGCCGGACGCTGGCGCCGATCTTCAACGCCCGCACGGTCCAGGGCTTCTCCGACGCGATGAACGCCGCCGGGGCGCGGCTCGGCCGCCGCCTCGTCCGCCGCGACGGCAAGCGGGTCGACGTCGCCCTGGAGATGACCCGCGTCACCCTCGACGTGCTGGAGCGGACGATCTTCACGCAAGGTTTGCCGAGCGATCCCGACGCGCTGGGCCGCGCGATCACGCGCTTCCTCGAGGCCGTCGGGCCGATCGACCCCCTCGACGTGTTCGGCGTGCCCGATTTCGTGCCGCGGATCGGCCGCCTGCGGGCGCGCCCGGCGGGGCGCTTCTTCGCCGAGGTGGTCGACGAACTGATCGCCCGGCGCAAGGCGCTGATGACGGGGGGCGAGGCGCCCCGGGACCTGCTGACGCTGCTGCTCGCCGCGCAGGATCCCGAGACCGGCAACGGGCTCTCGGACCTCGCCGTGAAGGCCAACATCGTCACCTTCATCGCCGCCGGCCACGAGACCACGGCCAATTCCCTGACCTGGGCGCTCTACTGCCTGTCGCAGGATCCCGCCGCGCAGGCGCGGGTCGAGGCCGAGGTCGACGCGGCCGGGCCGGGGGATTTCGCCGTCGAGCGCCTGCCCTTCACCCGGGCGGTGATCGAGGAGGCGATGCGGCTGTTCCCGCCGGTGCCGTTCCTCAGCCGGCAGGCGGTCCGCGACGACCGGCTCGGCCGGATCAAGGTGCCGCGGGGCTCGCTGGTGATGGTGGCGCCCTGGGTGCTCCACCGCCACCAGCTGCTCTGGGACGACCCGGAGGCCTTCGTGCCGGAGCGGTTCCTGCCCGAGAACCGGGACGCGATCCCGCGCTTCGCCTACCTGCCGTTCGGGGCGGGGCCGCGGGTCTGCATCGGCCAGAGCTTCTCGATCCAGGAGGCGGTGATCGTGCTGGCCCACGTGGTCCGGGCGGTGCGCTTCCGGCTGCCGGCGGATCACCCCCCGGTCACGCCGCTCCACCGGGTGACGCTCCGGCCGGAGCACGGCTTGCGCATGGAGGCCGAGCGGAGAGCATGAGCGGATTGACGGGTTCCCCGTGCGTTCTCACATTGCCGGAACGGGTCAGCAGAGTCGCGCTGGCTGAGATCGGGCACGAACCGCGATGGTCGACACCGTTGCTCCCGCGACGCTGGATTATGCCGAGCAGGTCGCCCGCGTCCTGCGCTCCAATGCGGAGACGGAAAAGTTCGTGGCCGAGCAGCGGAAGCTGATCGACGAGCAGACCAAGCTTCAGGCCGAGGCGGCGAAGCTGCACGCCGAGACGCTCAAGCTCGGTCGAGACCGTGTCCTGGCCCCGCTCTCCATCGGTTTCGCCGGCATGGCAGCCGCGGCCGCATTCTTCGGCGCGGGCGCCGCGTTCGTCAAACTTCTGAGCCCCTGACCGTCGATCTGAAGCACGACCGGCGCTGGCGCGGTCCGAAATGCCTGCCGCGACTGTGTGAAGCTCCCTGGGCGATCGTCTGGGCGACGTTCTGTCGTGGCCGGCTATGGAGCACGCCCCCGAGCTTCGATTTGAGCGCGCTCCCCTCGCCTCGCCGCGCCTGAGCCTGACGGATCTCGCAGCTGAAGGTCGTGACCGAGTCGGCCAGGGGCGATCTCAGCTCTTCTTGCGGAAGGCGTCCAGGCTCACGACCTCGGCGCTGCCCTCCTCGCCCTCCTTCTTGGCGGCGGGGCGGGGGGCCTTGTCGTCGGTCTTGCCGGCGTCCTTCTCGCCCGGGGCGGCGGGCGCGGGCAGCCCCTTCGGCGCGCCCGCGCCGATCGTCGCGAGACCGGCGCTCTTGGGCCGCACCTCGCCGGGTTCCGAGCCGGCGCCGCGGGGACCGGGCTTGGCCGGGGCGGCGTTGGCCTCCTCGGGGGTCTCGCCGGCCTCGCTGAGATCGAACTTCAGGCCGAACTGCACGGAGGGGTCGAAGAAGCCCGACAGGGCGTCGAACGGTACCAGCAGGCGCTCCGGCACGCCCGAGAAGGACAGGCCGACCTCGAAGGCGTGCTCGGTGACGTTGAGGTCCCAGAACTGGTGCTGCAGGACGATCGTCATGTCCTGCGGGTACTTCTCGCGCAGGGCCTGCGACATCCGCACACCGGGGGCCTCCGTCCGGAACGAGACGTAGAAATGGTGCTCGCCCATCAGCCCCTCGCGGGCCGCGTCGGTCAGGACCTTGCGCACCACGCCGCGCAGGGCGTCCTGTACCAAGAGGTCGTAGCGGATCAGGTCGTCTGCCATCTGCGGTCGCGCTCTCGCCCGGTCTGCCCGGCGCCCCGCCGCGGATGGCCGGACCGAGGACTGAAGTGGAGGCTTCTGTTGCCAGGCGCCTCCGAACCCCGCCTATGCGGAGCTACCCGCTAGGACTTCAGGTCGATATTGGGGACCGCTTACGCGGCCACCGCCACCGGAGCAAAGTTGTCGTTGGCAACTATTGCAAAGGCCCGATAACGGCGGAACCATGCCGAGCGAAAGCTCAACCTTTACGCCCTCGTCGATCCTATTTCGCCCCCGCCGAAGCCCCGGTTCCGATCACGCCCCTTGCGGCAGCATGTCCTGGGCTCGGGTGGAGGCGCCGGGTACCGCCCCCGGGTCCGATAGGTTTATTGCGAAGAACGTTTATCGCCATAGCCGGCCTCGCGACCGGCTCCCGAGATATAGAGGGGATCGGTCCGGTTTTGAAGCCCGATCGTGTCGCGCCGCCGCCTCATTTGGAGCCTCCGGGGGAGGCTGTTGCCGGAAGTGCGCAGTCGCGCGCCGCCGTCCCCGGTGCGCGGGGCCCGCTCGAGCGCGCCTGGGGCGCGACGTGGCGGCTCGGCGCCCTGGTCGCCCTCGTGGTCGTCTATCTCGGCGCGGCGAGCCTCCTGTCCCTCGCCACGGTGCGCGTCGGCTTCGACCTCTGGAGCGGGATCGACCCGTTCCTGCCCCCCGAGCGGCGCCCGTTCCTGGGCGCGGTGGAACTCGCCCACCGGGCCTTCGCGATCGACGCCCTGCGCCAGGTCTACCTCGCCGCCCTGGTGCTCGGCGGCGCGTGGTGGCACGACCGGGCCGGTTGGCGCCGCCGCCTCGCCCTCGACCGCGAGCGGCCGAACGGCATGCGGCCGGTCGCGCTGCTGGGCCTCCTGCTGGTCTGGCCGGTGCTGCACATCGCCTGGGTCACCGGCACGGCGGAGCTGTTCGGCGCGAGCTTCGGCCAGCACGTGCGGCTGTCGCCGTTCATGAGCCAGGCGGCGGTCGCGGCCTGGCTCGCCTATCTGGCGATCCTGGCGCCGGTGGCCGAGGAGCTGCTGCTGCGCGGCGAGGCCTTCGCCCGCGCCCGGGCGGCCGTCGGACCCGCGGGGGCGATCCTGGTCACCGCGCTCATCTTCGCCGCCGCCCACATCTCGTCCTGGGGGCTCGCCCGGCCGGTCTCGCTGCTGCCCCTCGCCCTGGCGCTGGGCTGGCTGCGCTGGCGCACCGGCCGGCTCTGGCCCGGCGTCGCCCTGCACGGCTGGTCGAACCTCGCCCTGGTGACCTACCTGCTCTGGCCGGTCTGAAGGTCGGCTTGGCCGACAGGGCGCCGCGCGCAGGCCTGCGCCGGAGCGGCTCCCGCGCGACGGCGGTGGACATATGGCGGCGGCGCGCTTGCCGGCCGGCGCGCCGGCGCGCAGGAATGGGCGATGGACGCTTATCACGACCTGCTCCGGCGCATCCTCGACGCGGGCGTCGCCAAGGACGACCGCACCGGCACCGGCACGCTCTCGGTGTTCGGCCACCAGATGCGCTTCGACCTGTCGGCGGGCTTCCCGCTCGTCACCACGAAGCGGCTGCACCTGCGCTCGATCATCCACGAGCTGCTCTGGTTCCTGGCGGGCGACACCAACGTGGCGGCGCTGAAGGCGAACGGCGTGACGATCTGGGACGAGTGGGCGGACGAGCGCGGCGATCTCGGCCCGGTCTACGGCAAGCAGTGGCGCTCCTGGGAGAAGCCCGGCGGCGGCACGGTCGACCAGATCGCCTGGGTGCTCGACGAGATCCGGCGCAACCCCGATTCCCGCCGCCTGATCGTGTCGGCCTGGAACCCGGCCGACCTCGACCGGATGGCCCTCGCGCCCTGCCACTGCCTGTTCCAGTTCTACGTCAGCGAGGGGCGGCTCTCCTGCCAGCTCTACCAGCGCTCGGCGGACGCCTTCCTGGGCGTGCCGTTCAACATCGCGAGCTACGCCCTCCTGACCCACATGATCGCCCAGGTGGCCGGCCTCGGGGTCGGCGACTTCGTCCACACCTTCGGCGACGCGCACCTCTACAGGAACCACCTGGAGCAGACCCGCACCCTCCTGGCCCGGGAGCCGCGCCCGCTGCCGCACCTGCGGCTCAACCCGGAGGTGCGCGACCTCTTCGCCTTCCGGTTCGAGGACATCGCCATCGAGAACTACGACCCGCATCCCGCCATCGCGGCCCCGGTGGCGGTATGAGCCCGATCGTTTCCCTGGTCGCCGCCGTCGCCCGCAACGGCGTGATCGGCCGCGACAACGGGCTCGCCTGGCATCTCTCCAGCGATCTCAAGCGCTTCAAGGCCCTGACCATGGGCAAGCCGATGCTGATGGGCCGGCGCACCTGGGAATCGATCGGCCGGCCCCTGCCGGGGCGCCGCACCCTGGTGCTGACCCGGGACACGGGCTTCCGCGCCGAGGGGGTCGAGACCGTCCACGACTGGGACTCCGCGCTGGCCGCCGCCGGGGCGGAGCTGATGGTGGTCGGCGGCGCCGAGATCTACGCGCTCGCGCTCCCGCACGCCGACCGGCTCCACCTCACCGAGGTCGAGGCCGAGCCCGCCGGCGACGTGCGATTCCCCGCCTTCGACCGCGCCCGCTTCCGGGAGACGTTCCGCGAGGCGCACCCGGCGGGCCCGCGGGACGAGCACGCCTTCGCCTTCGTCGACTGGGAGCGCGCACGCTGAGGCGCGCCGCCGCATTTGCGTTCCGCGCCGCGCATGCCCACCTGCCAGCCTTGACAGCACGGGGCGTGCGCCCGCAGGTGCCTGTCGGGTGCGCGCGCTCACGCCGGGCCTGCACATCCTGCGGGAAGATGCGCGTGCGGGCCCTCGAGGCCTCCAGCCGGGAGCGGTCGCTGTGCGATCGGTCCGGATGGTCGGGACTAGGCGGGCGAGCGTGGCCGTTCAGGCAGGGGGCGCCGGTCGGGACGTGGGCCGGGCGCGGACAGGCAGGAGACGACGGCTAGGATGCCTTGGAGCAATCAGAGCGGCGGCGGGGGGCCCTGGGGCCGGCCCGGCGGTAACGGCGGTGGTCCCTGGGGTGGCGGCAGCGGCGGCGGCGGTGGCAAGACGCCGCCGAACCTCGAGGACCTGCTCCGGCGCGGGCAGGACCGCCTGCGCGGTCTGATCCCGGGCGGCGGTGGCGGTTCGGGCGGCGGTTACGGCGGCGGCTCGACCGGCGTCGGCGGCGGCCGCAGCGCGGCGGTGATCGCCGTCCTGGCCGTCGCCATCTGGCTCGCGACCGGCTTCTACACCGTCTACCCCCGTCAGGTCGGCATCGAGACCATCTTCGGCCGCTACGTCGGCACCAAGGGCGAGGGCCTGCGCTACAACTTCCCCTATCCGATCGGCGGGGTGGTGAAGCCGGATGTCGGCTCCCAGAACTCGATCCAGATCGGCTTCCGCGCCGGCCCGAACGGGCAGGGCCGCAACCGCGACGTGCCGGACGAGAGCCTGATGCTCACCGGCGACGAGAACATCGTCGATCTCGACTTCGAGGTGCAGTGGCGGGTCAACCCGCTGAAGGCCTCCGACTTCGTGTTCAACCTCCAGAATCCGGAGGGCACCATCAAGGCGATCTCCGAGAGCGCGATGCGCGAGGTGATCGGCCGCCGCAACATCCAGGCGATCCTCACCAACGAGCAGTCGAGCATCGCCCAGGAGGTGAAGGAGATGGTCCAGAAGGCGCTCGACGAGTACGGCGCCGGCGTGCGCATCGAGGTGGTGCAGCTCGTCTCGGTCAACCCGCCGCCGGAAGTGCGCCCCGCCTTCATCGACGTGAACGCGGCCCAGCAGGACGCCGACACGGCGCAGAACGAGGCCAAGACCTACGCCAGCCGCGAGGTGCCGCAGGCCCGCGGTAAGGCGTCCCAGATCGTCCAGCAGGCCGAGGCCTACCGGACGAAGGCGACCGCCGACGCCACCGGCCAGGCCGCGCGCTTCAGCGAGGTCTACGCTTCCTACAAGGCCGCCCCGGCGATCAGCCGCGAGCGGATCTTCCTGGAGACGATGGAGAAGGTCCTGGGCTCCGTGAACAAGGTGATCATCGACCAGAACGGGACGCAGCCCGGCGGTGCCACCGCGGCCGGCGTGCTGCCGGTCCTGCCGCTCTCCGAGTTCGGCGCCCGCGCCCAGACCCAGACGGGAGCTGCCCGATGAAACAGGCTCTCCGCACCGGCCTGATCGTGGTCGCGGCCATCGTCGCGATCGGCCTCTACGCCTCGATCTTCACCGTCGGCCAGATGCAGCAGGCGCTCGTCCTGCAGTTCGGCCGCGTCCGGGCCGTCCTCAACGCCACCGGCGAGGACAAGCCCGGCCTGTACTTCAAGATCCCGTTCATGGAGAACGTGGTCGTCTTCGACAAGCGCGTGCTCGACCTCGACCTGCCGGTCCAGACGGTGCTCACCGCCGACCGGCAGAACCTGGAGGTGGACGCCTTCGCCCGCTACCGGATCGTCGATCCGCTGCGCTTCTACCAGGCGGTGGGCAATATCGGGCTGGCCAACCAGCGGCTCGCGAGCTTCACCAATTCCGGCCTGCGCAACGTGCTCGCCCGCTCGACCCGCGACGCGATCGTGAAGACCGATCGCGGGCAGCTGATGCACCAGATCCAGGAGGACGTGAACCGGCAGGCCAAGGCGCTCGGCATCGAGATCGTCGACCTGCGCATGACCCGCGTCGACCTGCCCGCGCAGAACTCGGCCGCCGTCTACCGGCGGATGAAGACCGAGCGCGAGCGCGAGGCCGCCGACATCCGCGCCAACGGTGACCAGATCGCCGCCACGATCCGCGCCAAGGCCGACCGCGAGGTCACGGTCATCCTGGCCGAGGCGACGCAGAAATCCGAGCAGCTGCGTGGACAGGGTGACGCGGACAAGAACCGCATCCTCGCGGACGCGTTCGGGAAGGACGCGGATTTCTTCAGCTTCTACCGCTCGATGCAGGCCTACGAGAGCGGGCTGAAGGGATCCGATACCCGCCTGGTGATCAGCCCGAACACGGACTTCTTCCGCTTCTTCAGCGATCCGCAGGGCCGGGCACCCGCCCCGGCCGCCCGCGGGCCGCGCGGACCGGCCGATCCGAGCGCCACCACGGGCTCGACGACCGGCTCCACGGCGGGGACGGCGCGCTGAGGGGGCCCGTTGGCGCCCCGGCGCCCGGGGATTACCGTGCAGGACAACCCGCGGGCCTCGACCATCGGTCGAGGCCCGCGGGACCGGAAACGCGTTCATGAAGAGGTCGACCATGCACCCCGTCGCGAGCGCCCCCGAGGCGCCGTTCGACCGCGCCCCGGCGCGGCCCCGCTCCCGCGCCCGCGCGGTGATGGCCTCGATCCTGATCGGCGCCTCGGTCACCGTCTCCGTGGCCGCGGCCGCCCTGCCGGTGCCGGCCTTCGCCAAGGGGCCGGCCTCCCTCGCCGATCTCGCCGAGCAGGTCACCGACGCGGTGGTGAACATCTCCGCGTCCACCACCGTCGAGGCCCGCGCCGGCCGTGCCGGGCCGCAGGTGCCCCCGGGCACTCCGTTCGAGGACCTGTTCGAGGAGTTCTTCAACCGGCGCGGCGGCCGCGGCGGCGGTGACGGCGACGGGCCGCGTCAGCAGCGCAAGTCGAACTCCCTCGGCTCCGGCTTCATCATCGATTCCGCCGGCCTCGTGGTGACGAACAACCACGTCATCGGCGACGCCAACGACATCCAGGTCATCCTGCACGACGGCACGAAGCTGAAGGCCGAGATCGTCGGCAAGGATTCGAAGATCGACCTCGCCGTCCTGCGGGTGAAGCCCCCGGCCGACCGCACGCTGAAGGCCGTGCCGTTCGGCGATTCCGACAAGATGCGGCCCGGCGACTGGGTCATCGCCATCGGCAACCCGTTCGGGCTC
The DNA here is from genome assembly GCF_900116245.1 of Methylobacterium sp. yr668. NCBI lineage: Bacteria > Pseudomonadati > Pseudomonadota > Alphaproteobacteria > Hyphomicrobiales > Methylobacteriaceae > Methylobacterium > Methylobacterium sp. yr668. Next base: position 66,453 of record NZ_FOZY01000025.1, read on the forward strand.
GGCGGCTCGGTCTCGGCCGGCATCGTCTCGGCGCGGGGCCGGAACATCGAGTCCGGACCCTACGACAACTACATCCAGACCGACGCGGCCATCAACAAGGGCAATTCCGGCGGCCCGCTGTTCAACATGGACGGCGAGGTGATCGGCATCAACACGGCGATCCTGTCGCCGACCGGCGGCTCGGTGGGCATCGGGTTCGCGGTCCCGTCGGGCACGGCCAAGCCCGTGATCGACCAGCTCCGCGACTTCGGCGAGGTCCGCCGCGGCTGGCTCGGCGTGCGCATCCAGAACGTCGACGACACCACCGCAGAGGCGCTCAACCTCAAGGGCGGCGCGCGGGGCGCCCTGGTGGCCGGCGTCGACGAGAAGGGACCGGCCAAGACCGCCGGGATCGAGGTCGGCGACGTGATCCTGAAGTTCAACGGCGCGCCGGTGAAGGCCTCGGGCGACCTCCCGCGCATCGTCGCCTCGACCCCGGTCGGCCAGAAGGTCGACGTGGTCGTCATGCGCAAGGGCGAGGAGGTGACGAAGCCCGTCACCCTCGGCCGCCTGGAGGACGGCGACAAGCCGCAGCTCGCCAACCTGCGCCAGCCGGAGCCCGAGAGCGCGACCCGGCAGGCGCTGGGCCTCAACCTCTCCGGCATGACCGACGAGCTGCGCAAGAAGTACTCCATCAAGGACACCGTGAAGGGCGTGGTCGTCACCCGGGTCGACCCGAACTCGACCGCCGCCGACAAGCGGATCCAGCCCGGCGAGGTGATCGTCGAGGTCGGCCAGGAGTCGGTCAGCACCCCCGCGGAGGTGACCAAGCGGATCGACGCCCTCAAGAAGGACGGGCGCAAGTCGGTCCTGCTGCTGGTGGCGGGCGCCACCGGCGACGTGCGCTTCGTGGCCGTCGGCCTCGACTGAGCGGTCTCATCGTGTTGCCGAGGGCCGTCGCTCCGCGGGGAGCGGCGGCCCTCGCGCGTTCAGGGGCCCCACATTGACGCTGCGCCGCGGCAGGGCACACTGAGCCGCGAGTCGGTGCGGCTCGGACGGGTTCGGACCCATGACGGCCGTTGCGTTCGACACCCTGAAATTCGCCCGCGCCCTGCGGGAGAAGGCGAAGCTGTCGCCCGAGCAGGCGGAGGGCCTGGCCGACGCGCTGGTGGACGTCTTCGACAGCAATCTGGCGACGAAGGCCGATATCTACGAGCTGCGAGCCGATATTCAGATGGTCCGTGGTGACATCGAGGCCCTGAAAATCCAGAGCCGTGCCGACACCGAAGCGCTTCGGCTCGCCACCCAGGGGGATATCGAAAGCCTTCGCGTGACGACCAAGGCCGACAGCGACAATCTCCGGCTCTCGACCGCCTCCGATATCGAGACGCTTCGCCTCTCCACGAGGGCTGGCCTCGAAGGCCTACGGATGGAGATCAAAGCAGGCCTGGACAGTCTGCGCCTCGAGACCAAGGCCGACATCGAGGCCGTGAAGGGCGCGATCGCCTCCGCGAAGGTCGAGACGGTGCGCTGGCTCGTCGGCGCGATCGGCTTTCAGACGCTCGCCGTGCTCGGCGCGGTCATCGCCCTGACCCGCACCCTCCACTGAGCCTCACCCCACGAACTCCGCCGCCGCGTAGCCCTGCAGGTACAGGAGCGCGGTGAGGTCGCCGTGCTCGACCCGGACCCGCGCCGCGGCCGCGACCGCGGGCTTGGCCCGGAACGCCACCCCGAGGCCGGCCTCGCCCAGCATGTCGAGGTCGTTGGCGCCGTCGCCGACCGCGAGGGTCTCGGCGGCGCCGAGGCCCAGCTGCCCGCGCAGCGCGATCAGCGTCGCGCGCTTCTCGGCCTTCCCGACGATCGGGTCCTCCACCAGGCCGGTGAGCCGCCCGTCCGCCACGCCCAGCACGTTGGACCGGTGCTCGTCGAAGCCGATCATCGCGGCGATCGGGCCGGTGAACAGGGTGAAGCCCCCGGAGACCAGGCAGGTATGGGCGCCGTGCGCCCGCATCGTCCGCACCAGCGTGCCGCCGCCCGGGGTCAGGGTCAGGTGCTCGGCGATCAGCCCGTCGACCGCGCCGACCGGGATGTCCTTCAGGAGCGCGACGCGCTCGCGCAGGGCCGGCTCGAAGGCGATCTCGCCCCGCATCGCCCGCTCGGTGATCGCCGCCACGTGGTCCTTGAGGCCGAGCGTCCCGGCGAGCTCGTCGATGCATTCCTGCTCGATCATGGTGGAATCCATGTCGGCCAGGAACAGGCGCTTGCGCCTGTGCGCGTCGGCGGGCAGCACCGCGAGGTCGATCGGCTCGCCGGCCAGCGCCGTGCGCAGCCTGTCGGTGAGGGACGCGGCGGCCGCGGGCTCGCCCGGCACCAGCAGCTCGGCCGCCACCTCGCCGTGCAGGATCCGGGGCTGGTGCTCCGTCCGCAGCACGGCGCGCGTCTCGGCCAGCACCGCGTCGGTGATGGACGGCCGATCCGGGTTTGCTATCAGGACCGCGACCAGCATCGTGGAGTTTCGCCTTGCCGCCAGACCGGGGGGAAGCCGGGGGGCGCCCGGCCGCGGTCCTCATCGCAGGGCCCACCGCGTCGGGCAAGTCGGCGCTGGCCGCCCGGCTGGCGGAGCGTCACGGCGGCGTGGTGATCAACACCGATTCCATGCAGGTCTACGCGGACCTGCGCCGCCTGACCGCGCGGCCCGACCCGGACGAGGAGGCGCGCGTGCCCCACCGGCTCTACGGCCACGTCGACGGCGCCGTGAACTACTCCGCGGGGCACTTCTCGCGGGACGCGGCGGCGCTGCTGGCGACGCTCGGCGGGCGCCTGCCGGTCTTCGTGGGCGGCACCGGCCTGTACTTCCGGGCGCTGGAGCAGGGGTTTTCGGAATTGCCGCCGGTGCCCGACGTCGTGCGGCGGCAGGTGCGGGACGCGGCCGAGGGCCGCCCGACCGAGGCGCTGCACGCCGAGCTCGGCCGGCACGACCCCGAGGGGGCCGCCCGCCTGCGGCCGAGCGACCGGATGCGGGTGATGCGCGCCCTGGAGATTTTTCTCGCGACGGGTCGGCCGATCTCCAGCTTCTACGGCGACCCGGTGCCCGGGCCGCTCGCCGGCCGGAACCTCCAGAGAATCTTCCTGGCACCCGACCGGGCGGTGCTGCGCGCCCGGATCGACGCCCGCTTCCGGACCATGATCGCCGAGGGGGCGCTGGACGAGGTCGCCCGCCTGCGCGCGCGCGATCTCGACCCGATGCTGCCGGTGATGCGCGCCCACGGGGTGCCGGGCCTGATCGCCCACCTCGACGGGGCGATGAGCCTCGAAGCGGCGATCCTCCGGGGGCAGGCGGACACGCGGGCCTACGCCAAGCGCCAGGTCACGTGGTTCCGCCACCAGATGGGGGAGGCGTGGCGCTGGGTGGATCCGGAATCCGCGGGGGTCGAGGAACTGTTCTGAGGCGAGCGTCCGACCCGCCGGGAGAGACCGGCGCGCGGCGCCGCGATCCAGGCGGCCCCCTCTCGCGTGTGAGAGGGAGCCTGTCGCGTCTTGCCCGGTCCTCGGCTCCGGGCGAAGGCCGGAGGCGTCAGCGCTCCAGCCGCGCCACGAGGCTCGACGTGTCCCAGCGGTTGCCGCCCATGGCCTGCACCTCGGCGTAGAACTGGTCGACGAGGGCCGAGACCGGCAGCTTGGCACCGTTGCGGCGGGCCTCGTCGAGCAGGATGCCCAGGTCCTTGCGCATCCAGTCGACCGCGAAGCCGAAGTCGAACTTGCCCGCGTTCATGGTCTTGCCGCGGTTCTCCATCTGCCAGGAGCCGGCGGCGCCCTTGGAGATCACGTCGAGCACCGCCTCGACGTCGAGGCCGGCGCGCTTGGCGAAGTGGACGCCCTCCGACAGGCCCTGGACGAGGCCGGCGATGCAGATCTGGTTGACCATCTTGGTGAGCTGGCCGGCGCCGGCCGGACCCATCAGCCGGCAGGCGCGCGCGAAGGACCCGATCGCGCCCTCGACCTTGGCGTAGGTCGCCGCGTCGCCGCCGCACATCACGGTGAGCACGCCGTTCTCGGCGCCCGCCTGGCCGCCGGAGACTGGCGCGTCGATGAAGCCGAGCCCCTTGGCCTCGGCCGCCGCGGCGAGCTCCCGGGCGACCTCGGCGGAGGCCGTGGTGTGATCGACGAACACCGCGCCGGGCTTCATGCCGGCGAGCGCCCCGTCGTCGCCCAGCACGACGCTGCGCAGGTCGTCGTCGTTGCCCACGCAGGCGAACACGATCTCGGCGCCCTCGGCGGCCTGCCGGGGCGTGGGCGCGTGGGCGCCGCCGTAGGTCTTCACCCAGGCCTCGGCCTTCGGGGTGGTGCGGTTGTAGACGGTGACGTCGTGGCCACCCTTCTTGGCGAGGTGTCCGGCCATCGGGCCGCCCATCACGCCGAGACCCAGGAATGCGACCTTCGCCATTGTCGTGCGCTCCTCGCGGGCCCGACCGCGCCGGCGCCCTTCCATCTCCGACGGCGGGCGGCGACGGAGCTCGGCAGCCGGGCCGTGAAGGGGGTCGGGGCCGTGCCGGGGGACCCGATGTGACAGATTGGGCGTCGTGCCGCCGCCGACGCTGCATCACAGCTCGGATCGCTTGCGTCAACGGCGGACCAATAGGATAACCCGCCCGTGTAGCCCGGGACCACGAAGTCCCAGCCGGAGCCCCCCGCGCGTGGCCCCGCGCGCGAGGCGTTCGGTCAGGGAGTGGGACATGGGTACGGCGATCGGCAGGCACGGGCCCTGGGCCCTCGTGGGGGCGCTCGGCGCCGCGGCGCTGGCGATCGTGGCGAGCGAGCGCGGCGAGACGATCAACGCCCTCTGGATCGTGGTCGCGGCGGTCTGCGTCTACCTCATCGCCTACCGCTACTATTCCCAGTTCATCGCCGACAAGGTGATGCGGCTCGACCCGAAGCGCGCGACCCCCGCGGTGCGCCACAACGACGGGCTCGACTACGTGCCCACCAACCGCGGCGTCCTGTTCGGCCACCACTTCGCGGCGATCGCGGGCGCCGGCCCGCTGGTCGGCCCGGTGCTCGCCGCCCAGATGGGCTACCTGCCCGGCATGCTGTGGATCCTGGCCGGCGTGGTCCTCGCGGGTGCCGTGCAGGACTTCATGGTCCTGTTCGTGTCGATGCGCCGGGACGGCCGCTCGCTCGGCGAGCTGATCCGGGCCGAGCTCGGCACGATTCCCGGCATCATCGCCCTGTTCGGCACCTTCCTGATCATGGTGATCCTGCTCGCCGTGCTGGCGCTGATCGTCGTCAAGGCGCTGGCCGAGAGCCCCTGGGGCACCTTCACGGTGATGTCGACGATCCCGATCGCCATGCTGATGGGCGTCTATTCCCGCTACATCCGCCCGGGCAAGATCGGCGAGGTCTCGATCCTCGGCTTCGTCCTGCTGATGCTCGCCATCGTCGCCGGCGGCTCGGTGGCGGCGAGCCCGGTCTGGGGACCGGCCTTCACCTTCACGGGCCCGCAGCTCTGCTGGATGCTGATCGGCTACGGCTTCGTGGCGTCGATCCTGCCGGTCTGGCTGCTGCTGGCCCCGCGCGACTACCTGTCGACCTTCCTCAAGATCGGCACCATCGTCGGGCTGGCGCTGGGCATCGCCTTCGTCGCCCCGCACATGCAGATGCCGGCGGTCACCAAGTTCGTGGACGGCACCGGCCCGGTCTGGGCGGGCAGCCTGTTCCCGTTCCTGTTCATCACCATCGCGTGCGGCGCGGTCTCGGGCTTCCACGCCCTGATCTCGTCGGGCACCACCCCGAAGCTGATCGCCAGCGAGTCCGACGCCCGCTTCATCGGCTACGGCGGCATGCTGATGGAATCCTTCGTGGCGATCATGGCGCTGGTCTCGGCCTGCGTGATCGACCCGGGCGTCTACTTCACCATGAACTCGCCCGCGGCCCTCGTCGGCACGACGCCCGAGACCGCCGCCGCCGCCGTGACCAAGCTCGGCTTCGCCACCACCCCGGAGGTCATCACCCAGACCGCCGCCGACGTCGGCGAGCACACGATCATCTCGCGGGCCGGCGGCGCGCCGACCCTCGCGGTCGGCATGGCCCACATCATCTCGTCCGCCATCGGCGGCAAGGCGATGATGGCCTTCTGGTACCACTTCGCGATCCTGTTCGAGGCGCTGTTCATCCTCACGGCGGTGGACGCGGGCACCCGCGCCTGCCGGTTCATGGTGCAGGATCTCGTCGCCTTGGCGATCCCGTCGTTCAAGAACACCACGTCGTGGGGGCCGAGCATCGCGGCGACCGCCATCTCGGTGGGGGCCTGGGGCTACTTCCTCTACCAGGGCGTGACCGACCCGCTCGGCGGCATCAACACCCTGTGGCCGCTCTTCGGCATCTCGAACCAGATGCTGGCCGCGGTGGCGCTGACCCTCTGCACGGTGGTGATCTTCAAGATGAAGCGCGAGCGCTACGCGTTCGTGACCATCATCCCCACCGCGTGGCTGTGCATCTGCACCCTCACGGCCGGCTGGCAGAAGATCTTCTCGGCCGACCCGAAGATCGGCTTCCTGGCCCACGCCGAGCGCTACGCGGCCGCCGCCGCCGAGGGCAAGATCCTGGCACCGGCCAAGAACGCCGACCAGATGAGCCAGATCATCCTCAACGACCGGATCGACGCGGTGCTGGCGGCCCTGTTCATCGGCCTCGTCGTCGCCATCGCGGGCTTCGGCATCGCCGCCTGCGTGAAGGCGTGGCGCGCGGACCGCTGGACCGCGCTGGAGACCGAGCCGCACATGGTCCCGGCGGAGTAGGAGGTCCCATGCTGCCGTCGTCGAACCTGCGGGACCGGATCCGGACGCTGTCCAAGTGCGTCTGCGACGGCGCCCGCCTGATGGTCGGGCAGGGGGACTACGCGGCCTATGCCGAGCATGTCCGCCGCACCCATCCCGACCAGGCGCCGATGAGCGAGGTGGAGTTCTTCCGCAACCGGGAGAACGCCCGCTTCGGGGTCGGCAACACCGCGGGCTTCCGCTGCTGCTGACAGGCGGCCGGTGAGCTTGGTCGTCCTTGCGAGCGGAGCGAAGCAATCCAGGCAGCGCTGCGTCTTCCAACGTCGCGTTGCCCTGGGTCGCTTCGCTGCGCGCGCGATGACGGCGGCGTGTCCTCGCCGCGGACCGGGCCCCGCTCGTTGCGCGGACCCGATCGGGCCCGGCCGGCGTTCTCCACGCCGGAGGGCCGCCCGGCCCTCGCCAGATGCGGAAGGCCGATGACCGACCAGAGCGTGCAGGACCCGATCGAGCCCCGGGCCGTCAACACCGCCCATGCCTGGGAGCGGGCCTACTGGGCGCGCCGGTTCATGGTCCCGGTGGAGCAGGTCGAGGCCGCCGTGGCGGCGGTCGGCGACGATCCGGCCCGCGTCGCCGCCCATCTCGGGCGGGACTGGCCGGGCCACGAGCCCGCCACCTGAAGGCGTCCCCCGAAGCCGTCCCCCGAGCCCGCCGCGCCAGGACTAGTCCTCCGCGATCCCGGGCTTAAGCTCGGCCGCATCTTGACTCCGCCGCCACAATATCCGCCATCTCAGGCCCGACGGGAGGTCGGCATGAGCATTTTCCAGGACGCCATCCTTCGGTTCGGCCGCACGATCATGTCGTACGCGGGCGACGCGGTCTTCCTGCAGGCCGCGGTCTCGTCCGCCGCCAACGTCATCGTGGCCGATGGCGACGTGGGCGAGGAGGAGATCGAGTCGGCGATCACCGGCATCCGCGCCAACCCGATCCTCGAGAAATCCTACGACACGCTGCGCGTCGAGCAGGAGCTCTACGAGGCGATCACCCGGGCCAAGACCCGGGCCGGGCGGCTGGAGAACCTGCGCCATGTCGGCGCCATCGCGGATCGGCCGATCGAGCAGCGCCAGGACGTGTTCCTGATCGGCGCGGACGTGGCCGATATCGACGGCATCAGCGAGGTCGAGCACAAGGCGCTCGACGAGATCGCCGGGGCGCTGCAGGTCGACAAGTCCGCCCTGCTGCGCTGATCCGGCCGGCCCGTCGCCCGGCAGACTCCGGGACGGCGCGCCGGGAACGCTCTCCCCGTCCGGCACCCGCATCCCGAGGTGACGCGGCCCGGCCCGCCGTGCCGGGTCTTCGCGGACGCCGGCGCGGGCGCGATGCGGGCCGCGACGCGGCCGCCATCCCGAACCTGCGGCGACGCGGCCCGTCCCTTGCCTGACCGGACGTGATAGCGAAACAGTCCGGGTTTAGCCGGTGAGCCGGTATACAACGCGGAGTTGCCGGCCCGGGGCCGGACGGCGGAGACCGCATGGGCCTCGTCCTCTACGCGCTCAAGTTCCGGATCACGACCTACGTGCTCGCGGTCCTGATGATGCTCGGCGGCGTCGGGGCGATCGTTGTCGCGCCGAAGGACGTGCTGCCGGTCGTCGACATCCCGGTCGTCGTGGTGGTCTGGACCTATACCGGCCTCTCGGCGCCGGAGATGGAACAGCGCATCACGACCTACGCCGAGTACGGCATCTCCAACAACGTCAACAACATCCGCCGCATGGAGTCGACGACGCTCCAGGGCACGGCGGTGCAGCGGATCTACTTCGAGCCCACCGTCAGCCTCAATCTCGCCATCGCCCAAGTGGTGTCCTCGACCAACTCGATCCGTGCCGTGATGCCCCCCGGCACGCAGCCGCCGGTGATCGTGCGCTACTCCGCCTCCTCGGTGCCGGTGATCCAGCTCGCCCTGACCTCGGCCAAGGAGAGCCTCAACCAGGTCTACGACTACGCCCAGTACCGGATCCGCCAGACCCTGGCGCAGGTCCCGGGCTCGACCCTGCCGTCGCCCTTCGGCGGCGCGCCGCGGCAGATCATGGTCGACCTCGACCTCAACGCCCTCCAGGCGCTCGGCCTGACGCCGCTCGACGTCACCAACGCCATGACGGCCCAGAACCTGACCGTGCCGTCCGGCCTCGCCAAGATCGGCGAGCAGCAGTACCCCGTCCAGCTCAACGGCACCCCGCCGTCGATCGAGACCCTGAACCTCGCGCCGATCAAGGTGGTGGCCGGCCAGCCCGTGCTGGTGCGCGACGTCGCCTATGTCCGCGACGGCGGCCCGCCGCAGGTCAACGTGGTCAGTTCCGACGGCCAGCAGGCCGTGCTGATGCAGATCATCAAGAACGGCAACGCCTCGACCCTGAGCGTGGTCAACAACGTCAAGGCGGCGATGCCGACGATCCGCGCCGCCGCGCCCGAGGGGCTGGCGATCAAGCCGCTCTTCGACCAGTCGGTCTACGTCTCGAACGCCATCGAGGGCGTGCTCCACGAGGCGCTGACCGCGGCGGCCCTGACCGGCCTCGCCATCCTGCTGTTCCTCGGCTCCTGGCGCTCGACGATCATCGTGCTGATCTCGATCCCGCTCTGCGTCATGACCTCGCTCGCCGTGCTGGCGGCGCTCGGCGAGACCATCAACGTGATGACGCTGGGCGGCCTGGCGCTCGCGGTCGGCATCCTGGTGGACGACGCCACGGTGGCGATCGAGAACACCTACCGGCTGTTCGAGGAGGGCGAGGAGTTCCGCGAGAGCGTGGTCCACGGCGCCGCCGGCATCGCCAAGCCGGCGCTGATCTCGACGCTCGCGATCTGCGCGGCCTTCACGGCCGTGTTCGCGCTCACCGACACGCCGAAATACCTGTTCACCCCGCAGGCGCTCGCGGTCGTGTTCGCGATGCTGACCTCCTACCTGCTGTCGCGGACCCTGGTGCCGCTCCTGATCGACGTGATCGTGGCGCCGGAATACCGCCGGAAACACGCCAAGGACCGGGACGCGCACCGGGACGCGCACCCGGCGCAGCACGCGGCGCCCCGGCGGGGCCGGATCGCCCGGGCCGCCGGCCTCGTGGGCGCCCCCGCGCTGCGGCTCGCCGGCCGGATCCACGGCGCGTTCGAGCGCGGCTTCGCGCGGTTCCACCGGGGCTATGTCGGGCTGCTCCACGCGGTGCTGCGCCACCGCGTCGTCACCGTGGGCGCCGTCGGCGGCGTGCTCGGCATGACCGGCGTGCTGTTCGTGTTCGTCGGCCAGGACTACTTCCCGCAGATCGAGGCGAGCCAGATGACCATGCATCTGCGCACCCGCGTCGGCATGCGCATCGAGACCGCCCGGCAGGTCTTCGCCGAGGTCGAGGACACCGTCCGCGAGGTGATCCCGGCGGGTGAGGTCGACCAGATCCTCCAGAACATCGGCCTGCCGTCGAACAACTACAACTTCGCGTTCTCGGACGGCTCGTTCGTCTCCTACAATGACGGGCAGATGCTGATCAGCCTGAAGGAGGGGCACGGCCCGGTGGCGGGCTACACGAAGCGCCTGCGCGAGGTGCTGATGAAGCGCTTCCCCGACGTGGTCGTCTACTTCCAGCCCGCCGACATGATCACCCAGATCCTGAACTTCGGCGTCCTCACGCCGATCGACGTGCAGGTCTCCGGCCGGCACAAGGAGAAGGACCTGGAGGTCGCCCAGCGCATCGTGCAGCGGCTGAAGCACACGAAGGGCCTCGTCGACGTCCACCTGCAGCAGATCGTCAACGAGCCGCAATTCTACGTCGACGTCGATCGGCGCCTCGCCTCCGAGCTCGGCCTGACCGAGCAGCAGGTGGCGCAGAACATGAACATCTCGCTGTCCGGCAGCTACCAGGTCACGCCGAATTTCTGGCCCGACCCGAAGACCGGCATCCCCTACCAGCTCTGGGTGCAGACGCCCGAGTACCGCAACAGCTCGCTCACCGATCTGCGCAACACGCCGATGTTCGTGCGCGCCGCCGCGACCTCCGGCTCCGGCCCCGGGGTGCTGACCCTGCTGTCGAGCCTCGCGGACATCCGCCGGACGCCGACGCAGACCATGATCAGCCACGTCAACATCCAGCCGACCTTCGACATCTTCGCCTCGGTGCAGGACCGGGACCTCGGCTCGGTCGCGCGCGAGATCGACAGGATCGTCGAGGACGAGCAGAAGAACCTCGAGGCGCCGGACAAGATCGTCGTCCGCGGCCAGATCGAGAACATGCGCTCGGCCTTCTTCCGCCTGGAGATCGGCCTCGGCATCGCGCTGATCGCCGTCTACCTGCTGATGGCGGTGAACTACCAGAGCTGGGGCGACCCGTTCGTGGTGATCGCCGCCCTGCCGATGGCCTTCTGCGGCATCACCTTCGCGCTGTTCGTGACCGGCACGCCGTTCTCGATCCCGTCGATCTTCGGGGCGATCATGTCGGTGGGCATCGCCTCGGCGAACTCGATCCTGCTCGTCACCTTCGCCAAGGAGCACCGGGAGGAGACCGGGTGCAGCGCCCTGGAGGCGGCGATCACCGCGGGCGAGACCCGGCTGCGGCCGGTGCTGATGACCGCCTCGGCGATGTTTCTGGGGCTCATTCCGATGGCGCTCGGGACCGGCGAGGGCGGCGAGCAGAACGCCGCGCTCGCCCGCGCGGTCATGGGCGGCATCGCCTTCGCGACGCCCGCGACCCTGCTGCTGGTGCCCTTCCTCTACGTGCTGATGCGCGGCGGCCCGGCGCAGCCGGTGCAGGATTACCTGGAGCCGGAGGGCCGCCCGGCGGCGGCGTGAGGGACGGCGGCGCGTCGCGCGCCGCGGCCGGTGTCGCTGGCCCGATCCGGATGCCTGACCGTCGGATCCCGGTCGGGGGGATGCCCTTGCGGGTCGCTCACCCCTCCTTGAAGCCGTATTCCGGCGTGTCGTCGTCGTTGCCATAGTACTTGTACGGCAGGAACTTGCCCGACATGGTGAGCTTCACGCGGTCGCCCTTGTTGTTGGCCTCCCGGGCCATGTCCATGTTGAAGTCGATCGCCGACATGATGCCGTCGCCGAACTCCTCCTGGATCAGCTCCTTGAAGGTCGTTCCGTAGACCATCACCAGCTCGTAGAACCGGTAGATCAGCGGGTCGGTGGGCGGCATGGACGGGATCGAGCCGCGATAGGGCGGCTCGTTGAGCATCCGCTCCTCGGCGGCGGTGAGGCCGAAGAGCTCGGCCGCCCGCTTGGCCTGGGCCTTCGGGAGCTTCATCTGGCCCATGCAGGCCGCGGTGATCAGGAACGGCGACAGGCCGCCGATCTCCGCGTGGATGTGCTTCCAGCTCCACCCCTTCTCGCGCTTGATGTCGAGAAGCTTCTCGGTGAGGTCTTCGCGCTTCATCGTCGGCTCCCGGATCTCGGTCTGCGATGGGTCCGGTGAGGCCGCGCGCTCCGCGGCCCCACCCACCCGGTGCGGGTGCGCGTCCGGACCGCGACCGGTGAGGGGGACGGTCGCGTCCGGACGCGGACATCCGCCGGGCGTCGTCGCGGTGCGCCTTCGGGAGCGGTGCCGGCCGACGGGCGGACAGCCTCACTCGGCAAAGGGTGTGCCAGAAGGGATGCCGGAGAAATCGCTCGGTCTGCCAGAGGTTTGGGTCGCCGGATGTCGCTCACGACATCTCGTCGGAAACGAGATATCGTGAGTCAATGACGATATCTCGTGAGTCCGGTGCCGCCGGAAGTTTCGGGCCGGTCTTCGAGGCGAGCCCGGATCCCATGCTGGTCCTCGCGCCGGAGGAGGACCGGGTCGCGGACGCCAACCCGGCGGCGGCGCGCCTCCTCGGCTACGGCCGCCCGGCGCTGCGCGGCGCACGGGCGAGCGCCCTGTTCCCGGGCCAGCTCCCGGCGCTCACGGTCTTCACCGAGGCCGCACTGGCCAGGGGGCACTGGTGGACGCGCACATTGGCGCCGCGCGACGCGGCCGGGCGCGACCTGCGGGTCGAGACCGCGGCCTTCCCGCTCCCGGGCGACGCGATGCGCCTCCTCGTCACCCTGGCGGACCCGGACACGCTCCACCGCCGCCAGGTCGACGGCGAGGCCGAGGCCCACATGCGCGCCGGCCTCTCGGAGTGGCAGCGCGTGGAGCGCATCTTCCGCGACATCGAGCGGGGCAACCAGCTGATCCTGCGCGCGGCCGGGGAGGGGATCTACGGCGTCAACGCGGAGGGCGTGACCACCTTCGTCAACCCGGCCGCCGCGCGCATGCTCGGCTGCGAGGCCGCCGACCTCGTCGGCCGGGACATGCACGCCGCCGTGCACCACACCCGCCCGGACGGGAGCCACTACCCCCACCGCGACTGCCCGATCTACGCGGCGTTCCGGGACGGGACCGTGCATCAGGTCGATCACGAGGTCTTCTGGCGCGCCGACGGCACCGCCTTCCCGGTCGAGTACACCTCGACGCCGATCCGCGACCGGGGGCGCCTGCTCGGCGCCGTCATCGTGTTCCGCGACATCAGCCAGCGCCGTGAGGCCGAGGCCCGCCTGACGAGCGCACTCGCCGAGGTCGATTCCCTCCGGGAGCGCCTGGAGCTGGAGAACGCCTACCTGAAGGAGGAGATCCGGGCCGAGCGCCAGCACCAGGGCATCATCGGCCGCTCGCCCGCCATCGCGGCGACGCTCCGGCAGGTCGACCGCGTCGCCGCCACCGACGCCACCGTGCTGATCACCGGCGAATCCGGCACCGGCAAGGAGCTGATCGCCCGGGCGATCCACGAGGGCAGCCGCCGCAGTGCCCGCCCGATGATTCGCGTCAACTGCGCGGCGATCCCCCGCGAGCTGTTCGAGAGCGAGTTCTTCGGCCACGCCAAGGGCAGCTTCACGGGGGCGCTGCGCGACCGGATCGGCCGGTTCGAACTCGCCGACGGCGGCACGCTGTTCCTCGACGAGGTCGGCGAGATCCCCCTCGACCTCCAGGGCAAGCTGCTGCGCGTCCTGCAGGAGCGCTCGTTCGAGCGGGTCGGCGAGGCGCGCACGCGGGCGGTGGACGTGCGCGTGGTCGCGGCCACCAACCGGGACCTGCGCGCCGAGATCCGGGCGGGCCGCTTCCGGGAGGACCTCTACTTCCGCCTCAACGTCTTCCCGATCCAGGCGCGGCCCCTGCGCGAGCGGCCCGAGGACATCCCACCGATCGCCCAGCACCTGCTCCGGGTCGCCGCGCGCCGCCTCACCGTCCCGGAGCCGCGCCTCACGGAGGGCGATGTCCGCCGCCTCTGCCGCTATTCCTGGCCCGGCAATGTCCGGGAACTGGAGAACGTGATCGAGCGGGCGGTGATCCTGTCCGCCCGGGGGCGCCTCCGCCTCGACCTGCCCGACGGTGAGGCGACCGGACCCGCGGACGCGGCCAGCCCGGCCGCGCCGCCCGGCGGGCGGCCCGCCACCGAGGCCGAGCGCCGGGCGCGCGACCGCGCCGAGATCGTCGCGGCCCTGGCGCTGGCGGGCGGCCGGATCTCCGGGCCGGGCGGCGCGGCCGCGCTCCTCGGCCTTCGGCCGACGACGCTGGCCTCGCGGATCAAGGCACACGGGATCCCGCGCGGCTGATCCGGCGGTCTCTTGATCCGATCTTAAGGCCGCTGTGCCAAAGCTCGCGCCGGGCTTTCCCCGCGAAGGCGCAGCGTCCCCGACCGATGCACGACCTCTCCGATCCCGTCACTCTCCCGGCCGGCACCGTCCTGTTCGAGGAGGGGGCGATCGGGCACTGCGCCTACCTGATCCTGAGCGGGCGCATCGCGATCTTCCGGCGGCGCGACGGCGGTGAGGCCGTGCTCGCCCGGCGCGGCCCCGGCGAGATCTTCGGCGAGATGGCCATCCTCGACGCCCTCCCGCGCTCCGCCGGCGCGCGCGCCGAGGCGGATTGCGTGCTCGTCCCGGTGGACGCGGCGCAGATCCGCCAGCGGCTCGCCGGCGCCGATCCGATCCTGCGCCTCTGCCTCGAGGGACTCATCGCCCGGTTTCGCGAGACCCTGCCCCGCCTCGGGCCGGCTTCCGCCGAGGGGCTTCAGGCGCCGCCGTCGCCCTCCGCCCGCGCCGATTTCGACGCGACGGTCGCGTCGCTCGCGCAGGAGCGCGCCCTGCGGCGCGCCCTGGCCCGGGACGAGTTCGCGCTGTTCCTGCAGCCGATCGTGCGGCTCGCCACCGGGCGCCTCGCCGGCTTCGAGGCCCTGATCCGCTGGCACGATCCCGAGCGCGGGCTCGTGCCCCCCGCCGCCTTCATTCCGGCCGCCGAGGCGAACGGCCTGATCCTGGCGATCACCGCCTGGGTGATCGACGCGATCGGCCGGATCGTGCCCCGCATCCTGCAGGCCGGCCTGCGCGCGCCCGCCTCCGTCGAGCCCTCCCTGTTCGTGAGCTTCAACGTCACGGCCCAGGATCTCGCCCGCGCGGACATACCGGGCCTCGTCGACGCGATGCTGCGCCGGACCGGCCTCGCGCCCGGCGCCCTCAAGATCGAGGTCACCGAGAGCGCGCTGATGCAGGATCCGGCCGGGGCCGCGGCCGCCCTCGCGCGCTGTCGCGCCGCCGGCCTCGGCATCGCGGTGGACGATTTCGGCACCGGCTACTCCTCGCTCAGCCATCTCAGCACCCTGCCGATCACCACGCTCAAGGTGGACCGGGCCTTCGTCCGGGCAATGCTGGCGGAGCCGCGCGATCGCCGGATCGTCCAGACCATCCTGCGGCTCGCCGAGGAGATCGGGGTGGCGGCGGTCGCGGAGGGCATCGAGGGCCGCGCCGAGGCGGAGGCCCTCGCGGCGATGGGCTGCGCCCTGGGCCAGGGCTACCATTTCGGCCGCCCGATGCCGGAGGCCGACGCCCTCGCGGCGGCGGCGGCCTGGAACGCCGACGCGTGGCGCGTCGGGCTCTCCGGGGAGGCTGATCCGGGGCGGCACGGGTTCCACGCCCGGGCCTGACGGATTCCCGGCCCCGGCGCGGTCTTTCGCCACCCCCGCGAGCGTGGTTTCGATGCACCGGGCGGGCGGGAAGCGCGCGGCTCCGGGCGGAAACGCTTGCATCCGGTGCGTGTTTTCGGACCATGCGTCTTCGGGTCTCGGAGGCGGGCTTTGGGCGGAGACGAGCGGGACGGGCAGATGGCCGAAGGGTCTGCGGGGGCATCCGCGCATCCGGCGCCCTGGGAATTCGTGCTGCCGGAGGAGACGGCCACCGAGGATCTCGGCCTGTTCCTCTCCGAGTTCCTGATGCCCGGGGACGTCGTGGCTCTGTCCGGCGGCCTGGGTGGCGGCAAGACCACGCTCGCCCGGGCGGTCATCCGCGAGCTCGCCGGCGACCCGCGCCTGGAGGTGCCGAGCCCGACCTTCACGCTGATCCAGCCCTACGCGGCCCGCGACGGCCGGCCGATCGTCCACGCCGACCTGTACCGGCTGCGCGACCCCGACGAGTTGGTGGAACTCGGCTTCGACGAGATGGCCGAGGGCGCGATCACCCTGGTGGAGTGGCCCGACCGGATGCCGCCCCGCGCCGGCCCGGTGCTGACCGTGGACCTGTCCCTGCGAGCGGAGTTCGGCCCCGAGGCGCGGCTCGCGCGGATCGACGGCACCGGCGGCATGCGCGCCCGCCTCGACCGGGCCCGCGCGGTGCGCCGCCTCCTCGACCGCAGCGGCTGGGACATCGCCGAGCGGACCTTGATGCAGGGGGACGCCTCCTCCCGCGCCTACGAGCGCCTGACCAAGCCCGACGGCACCAGCGCCGTGCTGATGATCGCGCCGCCGCGACCCGACGGGCCGCCGGTGCGGGACGGCAAGCCCTACAGCGCGATCGTGCACCTCGCCGAGAGCGTCCACGCCTTCGTGGCCCTCGACCGCGGCCTGCGGGCACTCGGCTTCTCGGCCCCGAAGATCTACGGCGAGGATCTGACCGAGGGCCTGCTCATCCTGGAGGATCTCGGCAGCGAGCCGGTGATCGAGGGGGGGGGGCCGCGGCCCGAGCGCTACGCCGAGGCCGTGCGCGTGCTGGCCAAGCTTCACGCCAACCCGCTGCCCCCGGTCCTGCCCGTGGCGGAGGGGATCGAGCACAGGCTGCCGCCCTACGACATGGAGGCGCTGCTGTTCGAGGCGGAGCTGATGCCCGAATGGTACGCCCCGGCGATCCGGAACGTCAGCCTGTCGGCGGAGGCGCGGGCGGCCTTCGTCGACCTGTGGCGGGGGGCGCTCCAGGGCGCGATCCCGGACCGGCCGACCTGGACCCTGCGCGACTACCATTCCCCGAACCTGATCTGGCTGCCCGAGCGCGACGGGCTGGAGCGGGTCGGGCTGATCGATTTCCAGGACGCCGTCATGGGCCACCCGGCCTACGACGTCGCCTCGCTGCTGCAGGATGCCCGGGTCGATTCCAGCGCGGAGTTCGAGCTGCGGCTCCTCGGCCTCTATGCCCGCGAGCGCCGCGGCCGGGACCCGACCTTCGACGTCGGCGCCTTCGCCACCGCCTACGCGCTGCTGGCCGCGCAGCGCGCCACCAAGATCCTCGGCATCTTCGCCCGGCTCGACCGGCGCGACGGCAAGCCCGGCTACCTCGCCCACCTGCCGCGGATCGAGGGCTACCTCGCGCGCAACCTCGCCCATCCGGCGCTCGCCGGGCTGCGGGCCTGGCACGCGGACCATCTGCCGGGCCTCGTCGCCCCGGCGCCCGACCCCTGACCACCGGATTCCCGACCGCATGAGCGATCCCAGCCCCGCCGTCAGCCGCGCCTTCGTCCTGGCCGCGGGCCTGGGCAAGCGCATGCGGCCGGTGACCGCCACCGTGCCGAAACCCCTGGTGGAGGTGTCCGGCAAGGCCCTGCTCGACCACGCCCTCGACCGGGTCGCCGAGGCCGGGATCGGGAGCGCAGTCGTCAACGTCCACTACCTCGCCGACCTGATCGAGGGGCACCTCGCGCGCCGGGCCGAGGGGGCGGCCCCGGGACCGGCCACGACCGTCTCCGACGAGCGCGCGGCGCTGCTGGAGACGGGCGGCGGCATCCGCAAGGCGCTGCCGCTCCTGGGCGACGCGCCGTTCGTGGTGCTGAACTCGGATTCGTTCTGGCTCGAGGGGCCGGCCTCCAACCTGCGCCGGCTGATCGAGACCTGGGACGGGGACCGCATGGACGGCCTGCTGCTGGTGGCGCCGACCGCCACCAGCCTCGGCTACGAGGGCGCCGGGGATTTCGTGATGGATCCGGACGGCCGCCTGGAGCGCCGCGGCGAGCGCGCGGTGGCGCCGTTCATCTACGCAGGGGTGGCGATCCTCACGCCGGGCCTCTTCGCCGACACGCCGGAGGGCGCGTTCTCGCTCAACCTGCTGTTCGACCGGGCGATCGCGGCGGGGCGGCTGTTCGGGATGCGGCTCGACGGCCAGTGGCTGCATGTCGGCACGCCGGAGGCGATCCGGGCCGCGGAGGAGCGCGTCCGCGCGAGCGCCCGGGCCCCGTAGAGAGCCGGATCCGGGGCACGATGCGCGGAGCGCGAAGTCCTTGTCCGAAGTGTCTTGCCAAGCCGGATCTGAGCCTCTAGAAGCCCCTTCACACCGGCGGGCCGAGAGCCCGCCGCCGTGTCAGGCGCCCGTAGCTCAGCTGGATAGAGCACCAGACTACGAATCTGGGGGTCAGAGGTTCGAATCCTTTCGGGCGCGCCACCTAACTCATTGCTCCACATTAGATTTCTCCTCCTTTGATTTCTTGAGCAGATCGACGGTTTGCAGTTGGTTTGCAAACTTAGTTCGAGGAGAGTTCTCGAAATTGAAAATCGCCTGCTCCGCGAGGCCGCGGGTCCTCGCGAGGTAGCGCTCCAAGATCGTGTGCACGGTCTTAAGTGAGTGACCTGTGATGGTCGCGATCTGCTGCGGCGTACAGCCCGCCTCGGATAGCAGTGTCACCGCCGTCCCCCGCAGATCGTGGAAGTGGAGCTTTACCGATTGGTCGAGGCTTGGGAGCATGACCTTGTCGAGGCCGGCGTGCTTGGCTGCCTTCTCCCACGACTCGGCGAAGTATCGTTTGAGGAATGGCTGCCCCGTCTTGGTGGTCAGGATTAGCGGTGAAGTGCGTTCCATCCCGTTCAGCAGGCGTCTAAGCGCGCTCGTGCATGGAATGGTCAGAAGTGGACCCGGCTTACCGTTCCGCCGGCTCTTGCCCTGCCGGAGCCGAATGACCTCGCCGTCATAAGCAGTCCACGTCAGGTTCAGGATGTCTGCCTGTCGCTGCCCAGTGTGCAGGGCCACGATAAGCGCTCTCTGCAACTCGATCGGCGCAACGGCCATGAACGCCGCAACATGCTCAGGGAGCCAGACGATCTCCGAACGATCGGCGTGATAGAGGCGCTTGAAACCCTTCAAGTGATTAGCGGGCAGTCGGCTGCCATCCACCGCCCAAGTCAGCATCGCGGAGATTGCGGATAGGC
The DNA here is from genome assembly GCF_900116245.1 of Methylobacterium sp. yr668. NCBI lineage: Bacteria > Pseudomonadati > Pseudomonadota > Alphaproteobacteria > Hyphomicrobiales > Methylobacteriaceae > Methylobacterium > Methylobacterium sp. yr668. The sequence continues at coordinate 85,655 of NZ_FOZY01000025.1, forward strand.
GATTGTCGCCCTCACGCTCGCCGGAAGCCTTCACCACCTTCTGACGCCAATCGAGGAAGTCACGCCGGACACGGGGGTCCTCAAGCGCCTCGAGCGGCATATCGCCGAACTCGGCTTCGGCCTTGATCAGCATGCGCTTGTACTCACGCTGAGTGCCGATCCCGAGGCGGTCCATGAACTCCGTTGAGCTCGTATAGGCCCGTATCAAGGCCGCGAACGTCTCGCCGCTATGCCGAGCCTTCAGCGTCTCCTGCGCCCGCGCATAGGAAGTGATGAACTCCTGGGAGCCGGGCTCACCCTCGAGCGGCATGCCCGTGGCTCGGTGATAACGATAGATTGCCCGCGCGCCCCCTGCGAGCAGCTTTCGAACGGTGTTAACGCCTTTGAGCTTAACGCGCGTCACGGCCGGCCCTCCACGCATCGAGCTTCGCTTTAGGCTCCGGTCGAGTGTCTTCCCCCGAGTAGACCACGATTTTGCTACCCTGGATCTCGACTCGGACTACTTTCAGACCGGCCATTAGAGCAGCTTTCAGAGCTCGAGCGATCTCTGCTTGCGTCAAAGATGGTTGGCGAAGCATCATATTTCAGCACATTTGAATGAACGGGATTGACGCGCATTGCGCCGTTGCCGCCGCTGGGTGTGCCCTTGTTCAGGCTCAAAGCGCAAACTATGGGTCTGGGAATATTGTCTTTTACTCGCGAACCTGCTCTCGCGTAGCGGTAAAAAAAAATCACGTGGCCTTCGTGCCCGCAGATTACCAACGTAAGTGCAGCTGCATCACAGAGTCGGGCCTAACTATCGATAAAAATAGGGAGTTTTTTGAGAACCGGCAGCGTCGCGACAGAGCGTCGTGCCGGCGATGTGGTGGCGAAACCGCGAGTAAGCGACGCTCGACGTAGCTGTCGGGCGCTGGCGGTCGCGGTAGCGCGGTGAAGGACAAACTTTGGACGCTCAAACCGAGGGCTGACGATCCGGCTGGATATCGCTAGAGTTTTCTGAACCACGATCCAAAAAATTAGAGATTGAAAAAACTGCGACTCAGGTCAACGAAAGGTAAGAATGCGTAGCTTCAGGTTGTTTGAGCCTTTCCTTCGTTTCCGGCGACGATGAGCGCAGGAGTGAGCCGTTTCATAGCGGAAGCAGCGGGAGGATGTTGGTGGCCATGCCCACCGCGAAGTTCAGGAACATGAGCCGGCCTAGATTGATCGGGCTGCGCCTCAAACCAAGCCTCGCGAGCCACCCTTACGACCGCGCGCTCCTGCTCAGCTGCGTGCGTCGCCCCTCTTTCCGGGTGATCCGATGTCATTGGAAGAAGCGCGACAAACCGCTCGTGCTGTTCTGACGCCCTGCTCAGCCAGTCGGTCACGCAGCTCGCGCACGAAGAGGCGCAAGTCCTGCTTGGAGGTCGCCAGGATCAGCGCAGCATGGGCTTCGATGCGCTGAGCTATGATCGCCATCTATCGGTTTAGGCGCGACGTGCCCGTCTCTGGCAGATTGCCCGCACCAGCGGCTGGCGCTCGACACGTTGGCTCCGAAGCGAGCCGCGGCGCGATGGCAGGAGGCGCCCGCCGCCACGGCAGCAGCAACACGCTCGCGCAGGTCCACAGACAGAGGAGAAGGCTCGGCAAGCTCCTTCACCGGTCAACGGCCAACCCGAAGATCCCTCTCCCGTAGCTCGGGACCCGCTCTAGAGCTGCAGCCGGTGCGCCTGCTGCCGCGAATGGTGACAAGCGCACCGGCTGCAGCTTGCAAGCCGATTAAGCCTTGGCCTTGCCGCGCTTCGTCCTGGGCCGCGGCTTGGACACCGGCTCATCCAGCGCCGAGACGAAGCTGGAAAGGATCGCTTCCCACCGGGTGCGGGTGTCAGGAAGCTTGATGAGCATATCCTGGAATTTGTGGATCGACCCGACCATGGCGTCCGTGCTCACCGAGAACAGCGGGCACCCCGGCAAATCGGGCCGGTAATACGATACGAGGTGGATCAACATGTCCCGCACCTGCGCGTCGTGGTGCGCTCGGACAACAGGATCATGCTGGGCGGCATCCGTGAGCAACGGGTTGACCTCAGCCGGGTCGCGCCAGGGCAGGTCGATCACCCTCTCGCGCAGCCAGGACGAACGCCCAGAGGAGCGGTTGGGCTTGGTGTAGATGGCCACCGCGCCCGTAGCGGTGTCGAGGACCGCGAAAGCGATCGGGGCGTTCTTGGCCTGCAGAGTGTTGATGGACGTGGCGATGAGAGAGCGCTTCTTGCTCGTGTCGATGATCGTCTCGCTGGTGAACGGCATAGGTGCTTTCAGCAATTTGCGCGAAAAAGGTAGGCTTGAAGGGTTGAGCGAGGGCGGCTTGTGAAGGACGCCAGCCGCTGGCTCGAAGAGCGCTAACGAGAGACGTGACCGGCCGTGAACCCATACGGTCCGCCAGGCGCAGGCTGGCCTGCCAGGAGGCCGTCGCGGCCCTGCCGAAGGTCGAGGAGCCGTTGCCCGTCGCCCAGATGCGGGCGGTGCTGCGGGCCCCTTGTGCTCCTCGGGAACGTGCGGGGGCGCCCCCGTTGTCCCAGGGCAGGGGGCGCCCCCGTCGTCCCAGGGCAGGCCCCGGCCGCCCGCGTCGAGGTTCCGGAGTAGTAGGCGTCCCGTCAGCGGTCGAGGAAGGTGATACAGAGCCACACGAGCCTGCCCCACTGGGCCTGCGTATCGAGCAGCGTGCGGGCCCACATGCTACGATCGCCGCCGCTGCTGACCGTGCGGTCCACCCACTCCGTGAGGCGTGGGTGCCTCATCAGATCGGGGCGGCAGTCCTCCAGCAGGCGAAGGAGCATCGCCCGCACCTTCGCATCGTGCCTCGCCTTGGCAATCGGGCTGCCCCGGACGGCAGGAGAGCCTAGCGGGGCGAGATCGCCCACGTTGTAGCAGGGGACACCCGTCTCCTCGTCGTAGGTGATGGGCTTGAGCGCCGGGGACGCGGCGGTCCTAGCCGCGATCATGTCCTTGACCTTGGCGTCGTGGATGAAGCGAAGGATCGGGTCACGGCGGGTGGCATCCGAGAGCAACGGATCGATTTCGGCCGCATTGCGACCAGGGATGCCCGTGATCACCTCGCGCAGCCACACGTCGGCGCGCTCGAAGGTTTCTCCGTTCTCGGAGAAGAACACCTCGTTGGTCGAGGCGTCGTGGCGAATGTGGCAGGTCGGGGCACCCTGGGCATGCAGAGCCTTGATGAAGTCGGGCGGGACCGGGGTCGGGTTCGTCTTGAGCACCGTAAAGCTTTCTGGAAAAGGGTCGAAGCGCGAGGCAACGGCGCGTTGGTCGTTAGTGTGCTCGGGGCGAGCGGACGGGCGAGACCATGAGAGATCCCGAGCCGCTACCCCGAACGTGCGATCAGAGGTGCGTGGCGATGTCCTTGATCACCGAGGGCATTTCCTCGGTGATCAGCACGACGCCCCGGCCCTGGGCGTCGGCCTTGGTCAGCGCCGCGGAAAGCGTGTTCCAGGCGCACTCGTTATCGGTCGGGTCGCAGCTCGCCCGCGCATGGACGGTGCCGCGCCAGATATCGTCGCCCTTGATCTCCGCCAGGATCTCGACGGTCGAGAGCCACATGCCCGCGTTCGGATGCGACTCCTTCTTCAGGCGCTGCAGGCACTTCAGGCCCGCCTCGAAGCTCCCGAAGTGCGTCGCGTAGCGATGCGCCGGCCGATCAGGGAGACCGATGTGAAGCGCAAATCCACCCTCTTCCTCGGCCTCCTCGATCGAGGTCAGGTGGTAGTTGTCGTCGGCTTCATAATAAGCCTCCAGCATGATGTAAGTCGCGCGCGGGAGATCCGCCTTCTCCTCGGCATCCAAGCCGATCAGGAAGGTGGAAGAGGCGGTGTTAACGTCGGACATGAACTGAGTCTCTGAAAAGGGGTAGGAGTCGAAAAATGAAGACCTTCCGCGCCGCAACGGCGGGGTGATCCCTGGATACAAGCGGCCGACCCTAGAAGTCGAAATTCATCGTGCGCGGGTCGGGTGTGGTGGGCTGACGCGCCCGGTGCCTTAGGGAAATTTCGACTTCCGCGGATCGGGGCAGGCAGAAGGAGAGACGGCGCCCCCAGGCATTTCGAGGGGTGGCCGGTTGGATTGCCGAGGAACCCGATGACCAAGCACCCCGATCGTATTCATCCGGCGTGGGCCGCGGGGGTCCTATTTCGGCGCGCTGCGGTGGACTTCGATGAGGTTACGGAGACTTTCGATACCAAAGTCTGAGAAGGCCATGGTTCCGTCAGGGTACTGCGGATCGTAGACCCAGATCAGCCCGTCTTCGGGCTCCAGATCGGTAGCGATATCGGCGAGCCAGTCCGCATCTTCGCCGAGCTCCCTTGCGACGAGCGCCAAGGTCCTGACGGCATGGACCTTGTTGATGTGCATCGTCAGGCTGCGATTGCCCTGGTCGACGGCGGGGACCAGTTCCACG